>NZ_JBHNYX010000080.1:0-9470 GCF_054960505.1 Alteromonas sp. G4i13
CTCTTGCTATTATTACTTTTCTGCCCCACACTGCCAGCAGACATCAAAAGCAGCGCCGTTTTGTTCACTGCACTCACCACAAATCCAGTCTTCACTAGATAATGCCTTATCGTTTGATTTCTGAATGAAGAGCTCAATAACTTTCGACGCTCTTGCATACCAGCTGTCGTCAACAAGCCACACTTCCTGCTGAGAATCTTGCCAAGGCAGCTCTCCGATTGCGCCACTGGCAAACTCATTTTTTACCATATAAGGAATAGATAAAGCATCAAGCTCGCTGCGAACCGCTTGAAGTTCAAAAGCGTCTTGTGAAGTGAAGAGTTTTTTCAATGGCTACCCTCTTGTTAAACACAAAAGCAGCCCGTGGGCTGCTCATCATGCGAGAAAAACGTGTCTCTCTACTGCTTTATTTCAGTAAGCGTTTCAAATGCAGCTCCCCCTAAAGGGATTTCAGCATAAAGCGAAAGCAATTAGTCATCCATATCTATAGATACATTTGACAGTGTACCTAAGCTAGAACCGTCGCTGGTATCAAGCTTGATCATTAAGCGCAGGTCATTGGGCGAGTCGGCGTGGTGCAGCGCTTGGTCCATATCAATCTTACCCGCCTTATAAAGGTCGTAAAGCGCCATATCAAAGCTCTGCATGCCCTGCTCTTTACCTTTTTTCATTGCTTCTTTTAACGCGCCTATTTCATTACGCTGTATTAGGTCGCGTACTAGCGGCGAGTTTAGCAATATTTCTATTGCCGCAACCCTACCCTTGCCGTCTGGCGTAGGTACTAGTTGCTGTGCCACGATGGCGCGAATATTCAAGCTTAAGTCAAAGCGCAACTTATCGTGCTGATCTTTCGGCGCTAAATGCATAATGC
This sequence comes from Alteromonas sp. G4i13, assembly GCF_054960505.1. Lineage (NCBI taxonomy): Bacteria > Pseudomonadati > Pseudomonadota > Gammaproteobacteria > Alteromonadales > Alteromonadaceae > Alteromonas > Alteromonas sp. G4i13. The sequence goes on from NZ_JBHNYX010000080.1 coordinate 872, forward strand.
GCTCAATCGCTTGGTTTGCGTTGTTAGCGTGTAGCGTAGCCACACACAAATGCCCGGTATCAGCAAACGACATGGCATATTCCATGGTTTCCATTGAGCGAATTTCACCAATCAGAATGACGTCAGGCGCCTGACGTAGCGAACTTTTAAGGGCGTCGTCGAAAGACTGGGTATCTATGCCCACCTCGCGCTGAGTAATAACGCAGTTCTTATGCTCGTGAACAAACTCAATAGGGTCTTCAATAGTCAGTATATGCCCGTGCGAATTTTCATTCCTATGTCCAATAAGTGCAGCCAATGACGTGGATTTACCCGTACCCGTTCCACCTACAAATAGAACCAGACCGCGTTTCGCCATAATAATTTCTTTTAATACTCGCGGCAGACCCAAATCATCAGCTTTCGGAATTTGAGTAACGATGCGGCGAATCACCATGCCCGCTTGGTCACGCTGCCAAAATGCAGAGCAGCGGAAACGACCAATGCCCTCTCGTACTATGGCGAAGTTACACTCTTTGGTGGTGTGAAACTCATTCTGCTGTTTTTCAGTCATCGCTTCGTGAACCAGCGCCAGCGATGCCTCTTCCGAGGTCGCGCTTTCCGTCACTGGCGTAAGTTTGCCGTTAATTTTGGCACTTACCGGAAACCCCGCCGTTACGAATAAATCCGATGCGTTGGTATCGACCATTTTTTGTAGTAGTGAATCTAACATATTGGCCTCTAGAAACTGTTCATCGACTGTTTATCAACTGACTTTGCTGCGGCGTCTTGTTTGGTGATAACCCCCATCGCCACTAAGCGCTGAAGACACTGATCCATAGTTTGCATACCGTGAGCCTGGCCCGTTTGAATAACCGAGTACATTTGCGGCACTTTATCTTCTCGAATAAGGTTACGAATAGCGGGGATCCCCACCATGATTTCATGAGCCGCAACTCGGCCCCCGCCTACTTTCTTAAGCAGTGTCTGTGAAATAACCGCACGCAATGATTCCGACAACATCGAGCGCACCATGGCTTTTTCTTCTGCTGGGAAAACGTCAATGATGCGGTCAATCGTTTTTGGTGCAGAGTTGGTGTGTAGTGTGCCGAATACTAAGTGGCCGGTTTCAGCAGCTGAAATGGCAAGGCGTATGGTTTCTAAGTCACGTAGCTCACCGACTAGAATTACGTCTGGGTCTTCACGAAGCGCCGAGCGCAGTGCGTTATTAAACGAGTGCGTATCGCGGTGTACTTCCCGCTGGTTTACCAAGCTAAGCTTGTTGTCGTGCACGAATTCGATAGGGTCTTCAATGGTAAGAATATGTTCACGCTTGTGGGTGTTGATATGGTCGACCATGGCCGCAAGCGTGGTACTTTTACCCGAGCCGGTGGCACCTGTCACAAGTACAATGCCGGTAGGCTGATTTATAATTTCCTTGAAAATTTCGGGCGCGCCAAGGTCATCCAAGGTTAATACTTTACTGGGAATAGTACGTAATACTGCCGCTGCGCCTCGGTTTTGCACAAACGCGTTAACACGAAAGCGCGACAGGCCATTAACTTCAAAAGAAAAATCGGTTTCCAGGTTTTCTTCGTATTCTTTGCGCTGCATGTCATTCATAATCTCATAAACGAGACCATGTACTTGTTTGTGATCGAGGGCTGGCACGTTCAGCTTACGCATTTCGCCATCTACACGAATAATTGGTGGTAGGCCCGCTGATAAGTGTAAATCTGAGGCGTTATTCTTAACACTGAAAGCCAAAAGTTCGGTAATATCCACAACCACTTCTCCAAAACAAGGTGAATAATGCAAACAATAGCAGAAAGACTAGATTCCGCACGAAAAGGAATAGACCAAGCCGCTACCAGTGCACATCGTCCACCAAATTCCGTTAAATTGCTAGCGGTTAGCAAAACAAAACCCGTATCAGATATTATGGAAGCGTATGAAGCCGGACAACGTATGTTCGGCGAAAATTACGTGCAGGAAGGTGTTGAAAAGGTTCAGGAACTTTCTCACTTAAGCGATATAGAGTGGCACATGATTGGTCCAATCCAATCGAATAAAACCAAAGTGGTAGCCGAACACTTTGATTGGGTTCAGTCTGTAGATAGAGAAAAAATTGCTCGTCGCTTAAACGAACAGCGGCCTGACTCAATGCCGCCGTTAAACGTGTGCATTCAGGTTAATATTGATGACGAAGAGAGTAAGTCAGGGGTAGCCCTAAGTGAATTAGATGCGCTAGTGGAGTTTATTAACTCTCAAAAGCACCTGACCTTGCGTGGACTAATGGCCATTCCCAAAGCAGATCCTAGTGAAGAACAACAGCGCGCCACACTGTCTAAGCTAAAAGAATTATTCGACCACTACCATACATCATTGAGCAATTTTGATACCCTATCCGTAGGAATGAGTAGTGATATGACAGAAGCGATTCAACACGGGTCGACTATGGTGCGCATCGGTACCGCTATTTTCGGTAAGCGAAACTAGCGCGCTAACCCAACGGATAGCGCTTCGCCTCGCTACACAGACTTAAACGCAACCAACAAATAGGATTTACATGCAACAGAAAAAATTAGCATTTATTGGCGCGGGTAACATGAGCCGCAGCATCATCAGTGGTCTTATCAAATCTGGGTACGCGAAAGAAAACATCCTTGCGGCAAACCCTTCCACACCAAAGTTAGACGGCCTGAAGGCCGAGTTTGGTATTCACACCACACAATCTAATGATGAAGCCTGCCAATTCGCTGATGCCATAGTCCTTGCGGTAAAACCACAAATAATGGGCGATATGTGCGGCGAGCTTCAGAAAAACAATGACCTTTCGGGCAAGTTGTTTATGAGCATTGCAGCTGGGCTACCGGTAGCCAGATTGCAAGAAATGCTAGGTGGTGAATACCCTGTTGTTCGTATTATGCCAAACACCCCGAGCTTGTTAGGCAAGGGCATGTCTGGGATGTATGCCGACGACACGGTTTCTCAGTCAGACAGGCAATACGTTGACGATGTAATGAACAGCGTTGGCGAAACCGTTTGGGTAGATAAAGAAGAGGGTATTAACGGTGTTATCGCCGCAGCGGGCAGCAGCCCAGCTTATTTCTTCTTGTTCTTACAAAATATGCAGGAAGAAGCCATGAACATGGGCTTTGACAAAGCGCAATCTCGCTTAATGGTCCAACAAGCGATGTTAGGCGCAGCCGAAATGGTTTGTAACAACCCAGACCTTGAATTAAGCGAGCTTCGTGCCCAAGTTACGTCTAAGGGCGGCACTACCGCAGAAGCCGTTAACACTTTCATTAATGAAGGTTTAAAAGATATTGTCAGCAAGTCGATGCGCGCCGCCGTAGCACGTGCTGAAGAAATGGCAAAACAGCTATAACGTTTTAGGAAAAACACAACATGAACGCAACGGTATTTTTGGTTGATACCTTATTTAGCCTTTATTTGATGGTGGTTATTCTGCGCCTTTGGTTACAAATGGTTCAGGCAGATTTTTATAATCCACTCAGTCAATTTGTAGTAAAAGCAACCCACCCTATCGTGGGGCCGTTGCGCCGTATTATTCCGTCAATCGGCAGGTTCGACACCGCTACTTTTGTGTTAGCGGTAGCGGTATGCGCGCTTAAGCTAATAACCCTTGGGTTAATGTTTGGCGGTAGTCTAAACCCAATCGGCATTGCGATTTTGTCAGTGGTTGGCGTGATAAAAGAAACCCTGTCATTAATGTTCTGGGTGCTGCTGCTACGCGCTATTTTAAGCTGGGTGTCACAAGGTCAGTCTCCGGTTGACTATGTACTGTATCAGCTAACCGAGCCGTTTTTAGCGCCAATACGTAAAGTCATCCCACCATTAGGCGGTTTAGATTTATCAGTGCTTATTGCCATCATCGCATTACAGTTTCTACAGCTTCTGATCCGAGACATTTTCCCTATGTAAACAATGTCTGCTAAAGACAGTATTAGTGAAAACATCGGTCATGCAGTTTGGGTCATAGAGCGAAACAAGCTGTAATGGGTAAGAATTAAAAACAAGATGAAGGCAGAGGTAGTTTCTATCATGGGTAGAATAAAACATATCAAAAAAGCTTACGTAGCACTTCTTGCGATGGCTATGTCATGCTTAAGCTTTTCCGCATTTGCCGAGCAAAAGCAAACGCTTGGTGAATGGGATGTTCACTATATGGTGGTGAGTACACCATTTCTGACACCTGAAGTAGCGGCTAGCTACGGCATTGTAAGAAGTAAGTTTAATGCGTTGGTTAACATTTCGGTGTTAAACAAAGTTTCCGGTGAAGCGCAACGGGCAGATGTCACAGGTACGGCTAAGAATCTGTTAGGTAACTCGCGTAAGCTGACTTTCAAAAAGGTGGAAGAAGGTGATGCTATCTATTACCTTGCCGTGCTGCCATTTCGCGATCAGGAAACCTTTAGGTTTGAGATTGACGTTCAAAAAGGTAGCAGCAAACAAACGCTGAAGTTTCAGCAAAAAATGTACGTTGACGAGTAACTTATAAGGCGAGCACTGCTTTAATAATGCCAATATCGTAAGTAAGCGCTCACCTGTAACGCATTCATGCTTGTGATGAAAAGCAGTGATTAACGAAGCGAGATATCCGTTAGCCCGGTATCTCGCTTTTTTATTATGTTAAAAATAGGGTAACTGCACTTTACCAATTGAATGTGGTGGTAAATAATCAAAGCAACTGGTCGGGCAAGTTAGTGTGGTCGGATTATGTGTAACCATTAGCACTTAAGTCATGAAAGACAGATGAGCACTGCGCCGCAGCAAAGAGCGACATGCACTGACTGCCTTCATAGCAAATAAAAAGAGAACAATTATGAATACGCCCTCGTCTCAGACCGTATCTCAGACAGCTACACCGCAGTCTGCCCACAATTCAGAACAACTCTCACCTTACTTCCCTAACTTATTAGCTCCGTTGGATTTGGGTTTTACTCAACTTCGCAACCGTACCCTAATGGGTTCAATGCATTTAGGTTTGGAAGAAGAGAAAGGTGGATTTGACAAACTTGCTGCGTTTTACGCTGAGCGAGCAAAAGGTGGTGCGGGGCTAATTGTAACAGGTGGTATTAGCCCTAATATTTCAGGTTGGGTAGCGCCCTTTGCTGGCAGAATGACCCGCTCTCGCCACGCGAAAAAACACCGTGTTATTACTGATGCTGTGCATAAAGAAGATGGCAAAATTTGCATGCAAATTTTGCATTCAGGCCGTTACGGTTATCATCCACTTGCTGTTTCGGCTTCACCGATGAAGTCGCCCATTACCCCTTTTAAGCCCCGCGAATTATCCTCTCGCGGCGTAAGAAGCACAATTAAAGACTACGTAAAATGCGCTAGCCTAGCTCAAAAGGCGGGCTATGACGGCGTGGAAATTATGGGTTCTGAAGGCTACCTCATAAATCAGTTTTTCTGTGAGCGCACCAATCACAGAAATGATGAATGGGGTGGCAGCTTAGAAAACCGCGCTCGCCTAGCGATTGAGATAGTAAAAGGTGTACGCGAGAAAGTGGGCACTAACTTCATCATTATTTATCGCCTGTCTATGCTGGACTTAGTCGAAGGCGGCGCTAAGTGGGAAGAAGTCGTATATTTAGCCAAAGAAATCGAAAAAGCAGGCGCTACGCTAATCAATACCGGCATTGGATGGCACGAAGCAAGGGTACCCACTATCTCCACATCCGTACCTCGCGCGGCGTTTACCTGGATAACCGAACGCATGAAAAAAGAGGTGTCTATCCCTCTTATTACCACTAACCGTATCAATACGCCTGAAGTTGCAGAATCGGTACTCTCACAAGGCCATGCTGATATGGTATCGATGGCGCGACCTTTCTTGGCTGACGCTCACTTTGTAGCGAAGGCTATGCGCAATGAGTCTAAGCTAATCAACACGTGTATTGCCTGTAACCAGGCTTGCCTAGACCATGCATTCGAACAAAAGCGTGCAAGTTGCTTGGTAAACCCACAAGCGTGCTACGAGACCGAACTTACCTTTACCCCTACTCAAAGTAAGAAAAAACTAGCGGTAGTAGGTGCAGGGCCTGCGGGTTTAGCGTTTTCCATGTATGCCGCAGAGCGCGGCCACGAGGTACATCTATTTGATAAAGCCAGTGAAATTGGCGGTCAATTTAATTACGCCAAGCAAGTGCCGGGTAAAGAAGAGTTTTACGAAACCCTACGCTACTTTGACAATCAGTTAGCTCGCGTGGGCGTTACGGTTCACCTTAACACCCAAGTAAACGTAGAGAACCTCTCAAACAAGGGGTTTGATGAAGTGGTGCTAGCCACCGGTATTAATCCTCGTACGCTTACAATTGAAGGGCACGACCACCCTAAAGTGATGAGTTATTTAGACGTATTGCGCGACCACAAGCCAGTAGGCAAGAAAGTGGCTATTGTTGGCGCCGGCGGCATTGGTTTTGATGTAGCAGAGTTCCTGGTAGAACACGAACATTTAGCCAAAGATAAAGAAAAATGGCTGGCGCATTGGGGTATAGATAAAGACTATGCGGCACCGGGTGCACTAAAGGAAAAAGCCATAGAGCCTTCAGATCGCGAAGTGTATCTATTGCAACGTAAAACGTCTAAAGTGGGCAAAGGGCTGGGCAAAACTACGGGCTGGATCCACAGGCAATCATTGAAACACCACAATGTTCAAATGATAAATGGTGTGAGCTACGAGAAAGTAGATGATGAAGGCCTGCACGTGCTGATTAACGACACGCCCAAAGTATTGCCGGTCGATAACGTCATTGTATGTGCTGGTCAGGAGCCGCTTAAGCCTCTGCAACAACCTCTAGAAGAGGCAGGATTTACCGTGCACATTATCGGCGGTGCTGACGTAGCGGCTGAACTTGATGCTAAACGGGCTATCCGTCAAGGCGCTGAACTGGCAGCGCGAATTTAAGCGCGCGGCCGGCACCAAGAACCCCGTTCGTTATTGGCTATTTTGAATAGCCTGTAGCTTTGCGGTGTAAAGCGCTCTGTTCTGCGAAGGCAGCGAAAGAGAGAGCGCTTTTTCCATCATACTTTCAGCTTTGATCACCTCGCCCTTTAAAAAGTAAGTTTTAGCCATAGCCGAGTAACTCTCGCCTAAATAAGGTCCTGTCGCGATGGCCTTGTTGAAAAACACTTCTGCCTCCGAAAGCTCACCTTTCGCTAAAAATGCATTCCCCAAATCTATCCATCGGTAGGGGTTGTCATCGTCTGTTTTTAAATACATTTCCCCAATTCGCGATAAGGTTTCTACGTCGCCTATTTTCTTAAGTAGCACTGCAAAGTTTGATAGCGTATGAACCGATTGGATATGGTTTTCAATTGCAAATTCGTAAAGTTTCCTAGCTTCTTCTTCGTAGCCGTTTGAACGGTAGAGTACCGCGAGAGAATTTAGCGTAGATGCATTCGCTGTGTTTAATTCCATTGCGCGATACAAATAACTGTAGGCTAAATCAGGGTTGTCGCTCATCACTTCAGCAGACATATTTTGGTAATACATTGAGATAAAGTCAGCCTCGGAGATATAAACTCCCCGGTCGTTACGGCTTGATGGAAAATAATCAATGATAGCTCTTCCCCGAAAAACGATGCTATCGCCTGTTTTTTCGGGTTCAGGCCCTAAAATGATGCTTCGGACATGTGTTGACGTAGTGAGAGTGTTTCCAAACCGTCGATAAAGTGGTGGGGTATGGACTTGTTGATAAACCACATCAAGGTTAACGATCTTGGCAAGCGCTGTAGTAAGCACAGCAAGCGACATACAGTTTCCGTATCGCTTGTTTAGAACATCTTGTGCTTTTAGCGTATCGCCAGCGTAACTGAAGTTCGAGACTAAGTTATCCAAATAATAAGCGAGGCGAAAATTAGGCGATACGTGTGCTTTTGTGGGCGAATTATAATAAGAAAGAAAGTGCTGCTTTTGCTGCTCAGATAACGCAAAGAGCGCACCGGGTTCTTCCACATCGATTAATGCGAATTCGCTAATCTGCCAATTGTAAGGTGCTAACTCACTCTTACTCTGGGCATCACTGCTTTTAGTGCTCTGGCACGCCACATTAGCCATCAATGCCATTGCTAGAAATAACAGTTTTGTTTTCAACATGCTTTCCCTTTCTGACTTTCCCTTAATTTAAGAGTAATTGTTCAAAAAGTGTATTACAAGTTAGCCCACAAATCGCGATTAGAAGCGCTACTTTATATTAAAACTGATCGAACATGATAGCGTTGCCATCCGGGTCTTTAACAATGAGATGCCCGGGGCCGCTATCGCCTTTCACAGGCACGTCTAAAGCGATGCCTTGTTCAACTAGATTTGCCTGAAGTGCCCTAACATCACTTGGGTTGAAGGTCATAATGTTATCTTCAAACATCCCTTCGAATAACCCAATCATGGTGGTGCCATTTTTCATCATTAACCATTTATCTTCCACCGAGCCGCATGAAGGCATGGCTTCAAAGCCCAAGGCCTCATAAAACGTCTTCGACTTGCTGATGTCTTTAACCGTTAAACTTAACGAAAATAGCCCTAACTCCACTTTATTCTCCCTTAAATTTCGTAACCATTGTTCACGTATACCAATCCGCATAGATA
>NZ_JBHNYX010000081.1:0-7257 GCF_054960505.1 Alteromonas sp. G4i13
GTCCGTTAGAAAATCCTATTCAGTCCATTAATGGCAGCAACTCGATAAGCTTCAGCCATGGTCGGATAGTTAAATGTAGTGTTAACGAAGTAATCTATGGTATTGCCTTCGCCCTTTTGCTGCATTATCGCTTGGCCGATGTGGACAATCTCAGAGGCACGTTCGCCAAAACAATGGATCCCTAAGATCTCTTTTGTTTCTCGATGGAACAAAATTTTCAAACTTCCTGTCTGTGTAGACGCAATTTGCGCTCTGGCCAAATGTTTGAACTGGGCTCTTCCCACTTCATAAGGCACTTTTGCTGCAGTAAGCTCTTGCTCTGTTTTTCCTACAGAGCTAATTTCTGGAATGGTATAAATACCAGAGGGAATATCTTCTACCAATGCCGAATGCGTTTTTATGCCAAGCATAGCTTCCGCGGCAAAACGACCTTGGTTGTAAGCTGCAGATGCTAAGCTTGGATAGCCGATAACATCGCCGACCGCAAAGACATTGTCTACGTCGGTCTGATAATTTTCATTTACTCTAAGCTGACCTCTGCCATCAGCTTTCAAACCAATATTCTCGAGTTTAAGGGTATCTGTATTACCCGTTCTTCCGTTAGCAAACAGAAGACAATCTGCACGCATGCGCTTGCCCGACTCTAAGTTTAAAATAACCGAGTCATCGGTAGCCTCAACCGAAGAATAGGCTTCATTGTGACGGATAAGTACGCCATTGTTCCACAAGTGATAACTGAGCGCGTCAGAGATCTCGTCATCTAGAAAAGACAATAGTCGATCGCGCATGTTTACCAGGTCAACTTTAACACCTAAGCCTCTGAAGATGCTGGCATATTCGGAGCCGATTACCCCAGCGCCATAAATTATGATGGACTTGGGATCGTGATTTAAAGATAAGATCGTGTCTGAGTTGTATATTCGAGGATGGCTAAAGTCGATGTCTTTAGGGCAATAGGGGCGTGAACCTGTTGCGATAGCAATTTGACCGGCAGTGACTGTATCTTTCGAGCCATCTTTACGGGTAATCTCTAACGTATGCGCATCTACGAAGCTGGCTTCACCGTGGAAAAGCGTTACGCGGTTTCTATCGTAGAATGAAGAACGAAGTCTAGTTTGGCTTTTTACCACACCGCTAGCATGGCGCATGATGTCAGAAAACGTAAGACTCTTACTTAAGTGGTTGTCGGCAAACAAGGGAGAAGAGTTATATTCAATAAGACGACTTACTGAGTGACGAAGGGCTTTCGATGGAATGGTTCCCCAATGGGTACAGCCCCCTCCCACTGCCTCGTAGCGCTCAACCACGGCTACTTTTTTTCCGGCTTTGGCAAGCTGCATTGCAACGCCTTCTCCACCAGGACCTGTGCCAATAACTATTGCGTCATAGTGATACGACGGGGCTTTAGTTTTTTGCTTCGTTGCCATCTTACTTTCCCATGTTGTTACTTTTGTAATGCGATGTCACCACTAGGTTAGCCGTAATACAAAATGAATGATTCTGGTTTTAGTATAACGACCTTATCCAACTATAGAATAAAAAAAAACCACATAAGCAGACACTTATGTGGTTTTTAGCGTTCAAACGTATAAAAGAGGGCGTTAATTTACGCCATTTGCAATGACAAACTATGTAACTGTGTCCATTTCTCTTTCTGTACAGCAAATGCGTGTTTCAGCTCTTTGTACTTGTATGCAAGCTCAAGCCCTTCGATACTGCGCTTTAGGGTGCGTTGTTTAACGCGCATAACACGTTTTTTCGTGGCGTAGTATTCACTCATGCGCTGCATTAACAAGTCGTATTCTTCTTGAATGGTATGCATCATTTCTTCAGCATTAGGCAGTAGCGATACTTTTTCACTTGCTCTTTGCAGCTGCATTGCTGCTAACGCTTTCTCGATGCGCTCTTCTGGCACTTTGCGAAGGTTGGATGTCAGTCCTACCAGTGATAATCCCTTAATAAGCCATTTTGTAGGATCAAACTGATACCAGCGAATGCCATTACGATAGTCGTACTCAAAGATGTGATGGTAATTGTGATAACCTTCACCAAAGGTAAAAAACGCAAGAATACCGTTATCTCGTGCTGTGTTCTTATCGGTGTAAGGCTGGCTACCCCAAAAATGAGCAAGAGAATTGATAAAGAAGGTTACGTGATGCACTAGCACCAAGCGAAGTACACCGGCTACCAAGATCATGCCTAATACGTCACCATTTAAATAGCCCAGAAGACCTGTGATACCGAAGTTGGCCGCCAGCACGATGGGCAAATAGTAGTTATGCTGCCACATCACCACTTTATCTTTTTGAAGATCTTTACAGTTACTGTAGTCATCGTAACGTTTGGCCTGATACTCACGCAACATCCAGCCGATATGCGCAAACCAAAGCCCTTTCTTCGCAGAGTAGGGGTCTTTGTCGTTATCATCAACATGACGATGATGAACGCGATGATCTGACGACCAGTGCAAAATACTATTTTGCAGCGCCATAGCGCCACCAATCGCAAGGATCACACGAACAACCACATTGGCGTCGTAAGTTTTATGCGACCATAAGCGGTGGTAGCCGGCAGTTATAGACATACCGGTAAAGTAAAATAGGAATATAGCCGCACCGATTTCTGCCCAATCGATGCCTTGATACGCCACCCATAGCGGCACACCAATAAACGCAATTGCGCCAGATATAATAAATACCAGCACATTAGTAAGGATAAGAGGAGGTTTTTTCATTTTATACAACTTGGCTTACAACTGTTCGCTAATTTATCGTTTTACGAGGCTTCAGGCAAGCAAAACCCAGATTAGTTCTGCTTACATGTGTAAAGTTTAATTATAGTAAAGCTACGCTGAAACGCTCGTTGATTGTGGCTTTTTCTGCTTAATGCTTGTTTATAAAAGAGATGATTCTGTTTCTCTTTCCCCACTGGTGTGTGTTGCGATAAACTACACATGCTAGTCTTTGATGTACGAAGTTTGATTGCGTTAATGGCTATACAGATGACGTAAGGGCTTCAACCCCAAGCGCTAAAAATCATCAAGCCGTTTAGAGCTAATCAACCTATGGTGCGAATGTGAGTCGACAAGAACAGAAATTAAAAACCCGCCAAAATATCATTCATGCTGCGTTTTCTTTGCTCGATGAAAATCGCAGCTTATCGGCAATCAGCTTGCGTGAAGTTGCCCGAGAGGCAGGTATAGCACCTACGTCTTTTTATCGGCACTTCAAAGATATGGACGAATTGGGTTTAACGCTGGTGGATGAAGCCGGTTTAGCATTGCGGCAGCTTATGCGTCAGGCAAGGCGGCGTATAGCCTCTGGAGGCGGCGTAATACATACTTCTGTTGAAACCTTCATGGAATTTATTGCGGCAAATACAAACGTATTTCGTTTATTACTACGCGAGCATACTGGTACGTCGTCGGCTTATCGGTTGGCAGTATTTAGAGAGATTCAACACTTCATCGACGAGTTGACCGACTACATTATTGAACAGCAGGGCGTAGAATACGCATGCGCGCAGCTTCAAGCTGATGCTATGGTAAGGCTCGTATTCAGTGCTGGGGCAGAGGCATTAGAAGCAGACGATAAGCTTCGCCGCGAAATTGGTGAGAGAGTGAAAGCACAGCTTCGCTTCGTTCAAGTAGGTGCAACGCAAAAAAGCGTATAATTGAATTAGTGGCGATTGGCCTTTTAAGTCCACATCGTTTGCTCTAATCAAAGCCACCTTATTTTAATACGTCTTCATAGGCCTTTGTGACTCCAAAGGCCTTGTCAATTTGTACCAAAACTAGCTTTTGCGTGTAAGTAAAACGCCAGCCTCAATGTGATGAGTAAACGGGAATTGATCGAATAGTGCTGATTGAGCAACGTCGTGAGTTTCACTTAAAAGCTCAAGATTTTGCGCCAGCGTTTCAGGGTTACACGAGATATACACGATATTATCGTAATCCTGAATCATTCTAAGCGAGTCTTCATCTAACCCAGCTCTTGGTGGGTCAACCAATACAGTTGTGAAATTATATGCACTTAGATCAATGCCTTCTAACCGACTAAACGTACGTTCACCTTTCATAGCCTGAGTGAATTCTTCAGCGGCGAGTCTTACGATCTTCACATTATTAAGCTGATTTTGTTCAATATTAAACTGCGCAGCTTGTACAGAGGGCTTGGCTATTTCGGTCCCCACAACATTATCGAAGTGAAGCGCTAGCGGCAGTGAGAAGTTACCTGCACCGCAATACATCTCCAGTAAATCGCCAGAGAGCGGCTTTACGCAATCTAGTGCCCATTCAATCATGCTACAGTTCACTTCGGCATTGGGCTGAGTGAAGCTATTTTCGATATGCTTAAATATGAATTCTTTGCCATTAACGGGTAAGCGCTCAATAACAAAATCGTTGTCGATAATAAGCTTTTGTTTTCTCGCACGGCCGATGATGTTTACTTTCGGAAAGTGAGCCTCGAGTTTCGCCTTTAATTCTTCTGCAGCCTCTTGCCACTTCTCATCTAGTTGACGATGGTATAAAAGGCTGATGACAAGCTCGCCAGATAGTGCAGAAAGATAATCGATTTGAAAAAGCTTCTTTCTTAGCGCTTCATTTGGTCTTACTTCTTCAAGCAACAGCGCCATAGCATCGTTTATTGCTTTACAAGCAGGAGGAAAGCTATCTACGCGGTACTTTTCTTTTGTTTCCTGGTTGAACATGATGTGAAACAAATCATCGCCTTCATGCCATACTCTAAATTCGGCGCGCATACGGTAGTGCGTTGGTTGCGATGGAAATACGGTTAAGTCAGGCGCATTGAACGGAGAAAGTAACGCAGTAAGACGTTCTACTTTTTCGTCCAACTGAGCTTGATAGCGTTGTTGTTCGGTCGCGGTCATAAAATTCTCCATTCAATGTTGAGGTCGCGAATTGTAGTCCCTTATAAAATAACTGCAACAAGCGCTATCTACTTCTGCATTATTATTAGGAACGACCCAGTAAAAAAAGCTGTATTAAAATTAAACAATACTGATTCTTTGCCGATAATAAGATTGAGGATAGTGAGGATCAAATTATGAACGTGGGTCAAATTAAGGCTTTTATGGGCGACCAGAAGGTCGATCAAAAAGCAGATCAAAAGGCATCAGTTCACCCGAACGAAATGTTGAAAAAGCAGTTACAGCAAGACGGATTGCAGCAAGCGGCTGAGTTTTCTAAACAACAAGCGGCATCAGTATCTGTTTCCAGTAGCCAAACTAGCATCGGCTTACGTGTGGTGAGTAGCAGCCTTAACCAAGCGTTAGTTATAGATGGCCAAAAGCCACAAGAAGCCAAAGAGAAAACCATTGAAGATAAGTCGAACAGTTTGTTCGACTTTGAAAAAGTTGCCAGAAACGTACTTAAGTTCGTAGGTGGCGTCATTAGAGGTGCGGCAAACGGTGGTGCCAGCGAAGAAAAGCTTAATGGCTTATTTAGCCAAGCGAGAGAAGGTGTAAGCCGTGGATTCGCTATGGCTGAAAAAGACCTCGCTGGTTTTATGAATGAAGAGATTGAGCAAGGGATGACAAAAAGCCGCGATCTCATCGATACAGGAATAAACGATCTGGAAACTGACATATTTGGTCGCCAGCAGCCGAACGCTGTAACGCTTTCATCCTTAAACGCGGTAGCTGCATCGGATGAGAAAAGCGGAAGCTTGCTGATTCGAACTAAAGATGGCGACGAAGTGAGTTTTAGTTTTGAGAGTCTTCGCTCGTTCCAAGCGTCTCAACAACTTAATTTCCAAGCGCAGGCATCTCAGGAGCAATCAGGCGGTAGTGGCGAGCAAAGCGAAAACAATTTTTCAGCGTCATACCAACAACAAACTTCGTTCCAATACTATGAGCGAAGCGGTATTAGCTTTTCATTGAAAGGCGAGCTTGATGAAGATGAGTTAGAGTCGATAGCTGATTTGGTTGGTCAAGTTCAGGATCTCGCCGACACCTTTTACAGTGGTGACATCGACAAAGCATTTGAAGAAGCGTTAAGTTTAGGCTTTGACGATAAAGAGTTAGTTGGCTACGCGTTACAGTTAAATAGAACAACACAGACCGAAGTACTAAAGACGTATGAGAACATCCAACATTACAATGAAGACAAAAGCGATAATTCGAAGTTTGGAAATGTGGTTAGCCCTATAGCGCAATATCTAGAAAAGATGATGGATACTTTTGCAAATGCCGAAAGTACGTTAGAAAGTAACGAAGACTATAATACCTTAATAGGTGGGTTGATTAATGAGATGAAAGACGTGCAGGTGCCAGATCTTGTATCTGCTATAAATAGGTTTCACGCTTTCAATCAAACGTTACTTAATGGACTTCCTCAATCTGCTGAGACAAGTGAATAACTAACTATTTATTAATATAAAAGCCCGGTAGCGAGAGCTAACCGGGCTTTTTTATAGCCTTTAAACCGTACGTAGAATTACGCGTGTTCGACTTTGTCCTTTGCAGGGCGAACTTTTAGGGTTCGCTCCTGGAAGATTGAGTCGTTAGTTTTATCGATAACGCTGTTTAAGTCGTCAGTTACAACTTCGATAAAACCGTATCCTTTTCTTTTTCCAGTTTTACGGTCCTTCATTAAGCGAACCGACTGTACTTCAATAAAGCTACTGAAGTATTCCTTTACTGCGTTCTCGTTTGCTCTATAAGGCAAATTACCCACATATAAAGTTTCTACTGATCCGTCATTAGAATGTGCTCTGGCATCTGAGGAAGATGGACTTTGAATAAGAGACGCTAGCCAAGGAGTAACGATACCGCTGATCAGCAGAGCTGCTGAGACGGTCAGTGGAACATGGACGTTTAAACTAGCAGAAGAAAATAACAAGTAACCTGCAATTGCAAAAATAGCGCTAATAACAGCGCATTGAATAAAGCCTACTTTCATATACCTACCTTTCTATTGTTTATTATGGTGTTGGAGGCTGTATATAGTTTACTCATTTGTAACAAATTGAACAATAAAATGTGAAAAAACTAGTCTAAAGATGGATTGAGTCGCTAGAAATGATGCAGAAATGAGCGGTTAATACCAAAAGTGGCTTAAAAAGCAAAAAAATCCAATTTAAGTGTTGATCTTTCACAAGAGGTATCTATAATGCGCTCCACGTTCTGAGGGGGCTTCGAGAAAAACAAAGCCAACTTAGCAACAAGTGCGAAACCAAGTTTTCAAACAAAGAAAAAGTTTAAAAACATGGTTGACATCGAAAATAAACGATGTAA
>NZ_JBHNYX010000082.1:0-6953 GCF_054960505.1 Alteromonas sp. G4i13
GATCATTGCCCTCTCAGAAGGCGCTGGCAAGTTTCCTAGCGAAGCGTGGGAAGGCAGGAATGGTGTTCCCTTTCAAATTCCCAGAATGAAGCTAGGAAGCATGCCAGACCTTCCCGAAGGGCGAGTTTAAAATGTCCGTACTCTTTGTTGTGTCACCTTGATGTAGAGCCACTACACCTGCGGTAACACGCCGCGATTCCGAACATTTTAAATCTCGCTGAGTGGGTAATGATCTACGCGGACTGGTATTAGTTGTGTTATTTTTATTTTTGCGTAGAGTCTGTCATTTAATATTGATTATTTTTAAAACAATCACAAACAGCTTCTAGAGTATTTTACCCAAATCGATGGTCATCTTATTTCGCTTATCAGCTATATTCGCTGTTTTAACGCTTTTCGCATGTTCACAGTCTTCACCCAACGCGCCGGTTTGTCGCGTTTCCGATAGGCTTTTATCTCAACAAAACCAAGTCGGAGAAAACAGTCCAGCCCCTTTGATTGCTGCCGCGTGCCTAGTCAAAACAAATAATAAGGTACTGTTAGTAGAACACCGTCTTTCAGGTAAATTGGATTTTCCTGGTGGAGGGGTGCTTGAAAATGAATCGGTCGCCTGTACTGCACACAGAGAAACGTGGGAAGAAACTGGGTTCAATGTTGAAGTTACCCAATATTTATCCACCACACCTAATGGATTGGCTATATTTGGTTGTGATTTAGATGCCGGTGTTGAGACCCTTCCAGACGCCTTCGATGCGCCTCCTTGGGCCAAATTAGAGATAAAAAAACTCGTAAAAGCCGACCCCTTTACCCTTGACCACGACGCAATGCGTTTCGCTGACGATCTTATTCCCTTGCGCGATGGCTACACCCAATTCGATATAACGCAGCACTGACAAAGGATTGTTCATTGTTGCGGGTATTGGTAAATTGTCACCATGAAAAGAATAGGAGAAGTGGCTTGTTTTCACTGCCAACCTTAAGCCTTAAAGGCAAAGTATCTGAACAAGAATGGCAAACTCGTGTCGATTTAGCTGCGTGCTATCGGTTAGTGGCAGATATGCGATGGGGCGACCTTATTTACACGCATATCTCAGCTAAGGTACCGGGCACTGAGCATTACTTGGTTAACGCCTTTGGCCTGACGTTTGACGAGGTTACCGCCTCTAACCTGGTTAAGGTCGATTTAGAGGGTAACATCCTTGACGATACACCTTACGGCATAAACCCCGCTGGCTTCACCATTCACAGTGCTATCCACGAAGTGCGCCACGATGCCCAATGCGTTATTCACCTGCATACACTAGCCACAATCTCAGTCGCATCTGTCAAAGGCGGGCTTAAGCCCTGGAGCCAGTATTCCATGTTTTCGCTACCTTCACTTTCTTATCACAGCTACGAAGGTTTAGCCGTTGATGATAGAGAAAAGAAACGTTTGCAGGACGACCTTGGCGACACTAATCACATGCTTTTGCCTAATCACGGCGGTCTAACCCTTGGCCCCACCGTGGGCGACGCCTTTATGCGCTTTTACGATTTGCAGCGAGCGTGCGAAATTCAGCTTGCCCTGATGCAGTCTAATGAAGAGGTTATCGAGATACCGCAAAGCATTACCGATGGCATATACGCACAGGCTAATGTGGTTCACAGCGGCGAAACAGGCGGCCAAAAAGCATGGCCTGCCATGCTTCGCAAAGCTTACAAACTAGACCCGGGCTTCTGCGAATAATTTAGCTTAGCCAGCTAAACGCCAACTTATTTCAAACAGGAATTGTTTATACATTATGAAAGTCACCAAAGTAGAAATTTTTGATATCGAATGCCCTAAGCGCCCTCAGTGGAACCCGGTTTTCGTACGCGTTTACACCGACGAAGGTATTACCGGTGTGGGCGAAGCAGGACTGGCTTATGATTGGGGTCACAGCGCTGCTGCACACATGATTAAAGAAATTGCCGAAGCCATGCTGATTGGCTTTAATCCTTTTCACACTGAACTGCTGTGGTCGAGAATGCTGCGCGAAGGCTTTTGGGGATTAGGCGGCGGCCCGGTTATTTATGCTGCGATGAGCGCTATTGATACTGCACTTTGGGACATTAAAGGCAAAGCGCTTGGCTTACCGGTTTACGAATTACTGGGTGGCAAAACTAATGGCAAGCTCCGTAGCTACGCTAGCCAGCTACAGTTTGATTGGGACAAAGAAGTAACCAAGCTTAACGACCCCGCTGACTATGCTCGCGCCACTGAAAAAGCACTTAAAGATGGTTACGATGCGGTTAAAGTTGACCCCATCGTTTACGATAAAGACGGCAACACCCATTTCGACAGAACCAAACTATTCACTAAGCCCGAGCTTAAACTTTTCAAAGCCCGTCTTCAGGCGATTAGAGACACAATGGGCGAAGATGGCGACATCATCTTTGAATGTCACAGCTTATTAGGTGCATCAACGGCTATCCAGCTGGGTGACATCGTTGAAGAAATTGACTGTCTATATTACGAAGAGCCAGTGAATTACCTTAACTCGAAGCTTCACGACAAAGTAGCGAAGAACGTGAATGTGCCTATTGCGGGCGGTGAGCGCTTGTACCACCGCTGGGATGTGCGCCCTTACCTTGAAGACCAATCTATTGATGTACTTCAGCCTGACGTTGGCCTATGTGGTGGTTTCACCGAAGCGAAAAAGGTGTGTGACTATGCCGACATTTACGATGTACGTATTCAGGCTCACGTTTGCGGTGGCCCTGTTGCGACAGCGGCAAGCCTACATTTAGAAACGGCCATTCCAAACTTCTTAATTCACGAGCACCATACCTACGCTATTAAAGACTGGAACCGTGAACTTTGCATTCAAGATCCTCAGCCAGTAAACGGCTTTATTGAAGCGCCTGACACACCGGGAATTGGTATCGATCTAAACGATGAGGTGGTTTATCGCTCGCCGCACATAACGGTAACTGCGCTTAAATAAAACTAAAACTCAACGGGTTTATTGAAGGCAATAAACCCGAGGCTAGTTCAGCAGCTCAACTAAGCTAGCTTTATGCGATGTCGTACCATCGCTTCGCATTTTTGTACAGCAGCGCCGCTTTTTGAGTTACAGAAAGCGGCGTTGTCATATCAATGAACCCATGCCAAAGCGCGGCATACGGCATTCGCCACAGACACAGCGGGAAGTTGCTGGCAAACATCATGTGATCTGTGCCAACGGTGTCCAGCAAGGTTTCAAAAACATAAGACGCGCGCGGCCACAGCCAACGGCGATCTTGCATTTCTAATCCCGAGAACTTAAACACAACTTGCTGCGTTTCATTCAAGTCGCGAATATGCTGCCGCCATGTTTTAAACGCAAAGCTATTTACATCAATCGGCGCTATTGCGGCATGGTTTATAGCCACTTTTAGCGAGGGTGTTTGTTCTAGTACCGTTAGCAGCGCATGCACAGCATTGCTATCTGCAAGATTTAACTGCGCTTCAAAAGACAAGCCTTGCGACGCCATATGATGTAGCCCCCATTTAACTTTAGGGGTGCGTAAAAGTACTTTAGCATCGTCATCTAATATGTGACGAAGCCCACGTATTGAGTGGTACCGCTTTAGCTTGTCGATATGACTGCCAACATTACTTCCTGTTAAATCGATACACCCAACTGAACGGAATGGCAACGTACAATGACGCTCCAGGAACGCAATTTCACGCCAGGGTCTTTCGTTATCGTAACCCGCTTCAATGTGAACAAAACCGCCTAACTGCCCTAACGACGCGCGATAGAGCATGTGCTCTGTAGTATGTTTTGCAATCGCTTTTTTATCTGGCCAAAAAGGGGCATTGGCAGGCTTTAGCCAATCATAGTGCCCTTCGTTTAAGGCAAAGAAGTGAATATGAGGGTCTATCCAAGTGATTGAAGGCTTGCTCATCTTTGTTTATAAAACCTTGGTTTATTCTATTGCTGATAAGGCATTTCACGTTGCTTTTTTGTTCAGCTCTTTCTATTGTGCTGTGTAGCCCCCATCCACCGCATACAAGCTACCCGTGATGAACGATGCTTTGTTGCTGCATAGGAAATAAGTCAGTTCAGCTACGTCTTCGGGCTGGCCCAAACGTCCAATAGGTTGTGCAGCGGCTTCTTCAGCTACCACTTCATTTTTATCTGCCCCAGAACGTGCCACGTAATTATCAATCGCGTTATGAAATAGAGGTGTTTCGATGGTACCCGGGCAGACCGCGTTAACGCGAATATTATGGGGTGCGTAGTCAAGCGCGGTGGTTTTCGCCATAGACGCCAATGCACCTTTGCTGACCCCGTAGGCGAACGAATTGCGCTTTCCAATAAAGGACTGATCTGAGCCCATCACCACAATCGCGCCGCTGCCCTGCTCTTTCATGGTTGGCAGGCAAGACTTAATCGCGCCATACGCCCCTTTTACGTTCAAGTTTAGTACCTTATCAAGCAGCGCTTCATCAGTGTCTTCAATGGTTGCTGAAACATGTATACCGGCATTACACACCAATGCGTCTATGCGTTGATAAGAATTAATAACCTCATTCACCGCGGCTTCAATATTACGCACAACACTTACATCACACGGCTTCCAGATAGCATTAGGTAACGCTTGCTCAAAGTCTCTGATATCTAAATTAATGACTTGATAACCGTTTTGACTAAACAGCTTGCATACCGCAAAACCGATACCCAAGCTTCCCCCCGTTACAATGCAAACCGGGATCTGCGCATCATCACTGCTATGTTTAAGGTTTTTCTTCGCGCTTTCTGGATTCATGTTTTTATGTACCGTGTTGCTTGTGCGTATGTGAACGGGTTATTTCAATGTAGGCTAAGCATGCCAGTGAGAATTTGAATTGCAAGCGAGCTTACCACTTGAGTTCACTTTTCCATATTAACATCAATGCGTCAGACATCATCATCAGAGCCTGTGTGACCTTTGCTGCACATTTAAAGTCAACGAGTCTTGGTAAACCTATGTGTTTCTCTCATATCAGTCCGTATAGATCATTACCCACATCATCCAAATTTATTATTAACTTTCCTTTAACGGACTATTCGGATTACGCTTTTTGTGACTATAATAGACAAAATTAAAACACTTGTTTGAAAAAAGGAGTCATCCATGCCTCTGTACCACGCCCCTACGACTGATTTTCAGTTCTTGTTAAAAGACTGGCTTGGACTTGATGCTCACTACGAAAAGCTCGGTATCAGCGATTTTGATAGCGAACTTGCCAACGAAATTATTGCACAGGGTGCAAAGTTTGCTTTGGATGTGGTTGCCCCTCTTAACCGTGAAGGCGATGAAGAAGGCTGTACGCTAAAAGACGGCAGCATTACCACGCCTAAAGGCTTCGCTGATGCCTATCAGGAATATGTTGCTAACGGCTGGAATGCAATGCTAGGTACTGCCGAGTACGACGGGCAAGACTTGCCGTACACCATGGCTGTGCCTGTTCACGAAATGCTAAACGCGGCGAACTTAAGCTGGCGTTTAACCACCATGCTTACTGAAAGCGCAACACTTGCGGTTACTAAGCACGCCAGTAAAGAATTAAAAGATATCTACCTTGCTAAGCTAATCAGCGGTGAGTGGACAGGTACCATGAACCTGACCGAACCTCACGCAGGAACAGATTTGAGCTTGCTTAGTACCAAAGCTGAGCCACAAGGCGACGGCAGCTATAAAGTCACCGGTAATAAGATTTTTATTACCGCAGGTGATCACGATTGGAGTTCGAACGTTATTCACCTTGTTCTAGCTCGTCTACCTGACGCCCCTAAAGGCGTTAAGGGTATCAGCTTATTCTTAGTGCCCAAGTTCCTTCCAGATGCCAGCAATGAGCCTGGCGAGGCGAACAGCTTGTCAGTGGGAAGCATCGAACACAAAATGGGGATCAAAGCGAGCCCGACTTGTGTGATGAATTTTGACGGTGCAACGGGTTACCTTGTTGGTGAAGAAAACCAAGGCCTAGCATGTATGTTCACTATGATGAACGATGCACGCTTCCAAGTAGGTCTGCAAGGTTTAGGGGCGGCAGAAGCCTCTTACCAAGGCGCGCTGACTTATGCCCGCGAACGCGTTCAGTCTCGCGCACCTCAGGGAATTCAAAATCCAGAAGGCAAAGCAGACCCGATCGTCTTTCAACCTGACGTGGCGCGTATGTTACTTACGCAGAAATCACTGATTGAAGGCTGCCGTGCACTTTCACTTTTCTATGCCAAGTTTATGGACGTTGAGAAGCTTGGTGAAGGTCAAGAAAAAGAAGATGCCGACAAGATACTTCAGTTTTTAACCCCAATCTGCAAAGCTTTTATGACTGATATGGGCCTTGAGACCACCAGCCTAGGTGTACAAGTATTTGGTGGTCACGGCTTTATTCGTGAATGGGGTATGGAACAACTTATGCGCGACGTGCGCATTGCTATGTTATATGAAGGCACCAACGGTATTCAGGCGCTAGACCTTATTGGCCGTAAGCTTACCCGAGATGGCGGTCAAATGATGGAAGCGACCTATAATGCGTTTAACGCTTTGGTCAGCGACATTCAAGACAGTGAGGCGAAGGGTCTGGCTCAAGGAATTCTTGATGACTGGCGTGCATCTTCAGCCGATTGCTTAGGTATGGATGCCACCACCGCTGCAGCTGCTGCTTGTGATTACTTGGCATACAGCGCCTATTCCTTGATTGGTGTACTGTGGTACAGCATGGCCGACAAAGCGCAGGCATCAGGTAATGCGTTACTTGCAGCGTCTAAGATGAAGACACGTGACTTCTATATGGAACGTATCTTAGTACGTCGCGATGCGCACAAAGCCGCTTATAAAGCTGGCCCTGAAAGCACCCTTGCAATATCAGGTAATGAGTTTGATTATCTGTAGGCAGCTTATACTGCTATAGTCCGTGAAATATGGGCTATGAACGCAAAAAAGGTCACTATATGTGACCT
>NZ_JBHNYX010000083.1:0-5528 GCF_054960505.1 Alteromonas sp. G4i13
AAAGGGCGCTTCCGCGCCCTTTTTAATTGATTTCTATAAGTTGTGTTGTGAATTCTTAATGTGATTAAAACGACCGCGAGACCATCGCAAACCCATCTTTAATTCGATACACTGAACCTTTATTTTTCGCTTCTACAGACAATTACCACAATGGCTAGTCTTCAACGAACGTTGGTCAATTTAGAAATGCTAAGCGACGATATTAACGCACTTCACGTCGACGCACTTAATACGCACGCCCACATTAAGCTTTTACACAATGTGTTGAATGAGCTAGAGAACGCCGAGCAATTTGTTGCCTTAGAAACAGAGGCCAGTTTCCAAAAGTCGTTATCCGGCTCACTGTTTGAGAACATATTTGAGCGAAAGCGTATGGTGGGTGTTTACATAAAGCTGGTGGGCTATGTGATTACAGCGTGGGAAGCGACCAATAAAGCGAATGCAATCATCAGTGAAAACTTCGATTCAAGTGCCGATAAGCGATTGGAGTTACTGCAGGTAAAAGCAATAAAAGCCAAATCTCAATTAAAAACTGTAGCATCAGCGATGGGCAAAGAAGACTATGCAAAGTTTGTCCAGACGTTAGGTCTGTCTGCCCAAGAGTGGCAATGGGATACACTTCGCGCTAGGTTTTAGCCAGCGCGAAGGTATGACCGAAAGCGCTCATGTCATGAGCGAATATAGCTACGGTGTGGTATTTCGAATACCAATGCCTTGTTCGTTGATAACCCTTACTTCGCGTTGAGGGAACGGTATTTCAATGTTGTGCTCGCGTAATGTTTCAAACACAGTAAGCAGCAAATCGCCACCCACGCGGTTTTTACCATCGTCCACACCTTCCATCCAAAACTCAACGAACATGTTAACGCCAGAGTCGCCAAAGCTATCTATTTCACAGTCAGGCAGCTCTTC
The DNA here is from genome assembly GCF_054960505.1 of Alteromonas sp. G4i13. Lineage (NCBI taxonomy): Bacteria > Pseudomonadati > Pseudomonadota > Gammaproteobacteria > Alteromonadales > Alteromonadaceae > Alteromonas > Alteromonas sp. G4i13. The sequence goes on from NZ_JBHNYX010000083.1 coordinate 913, forward strand.
AAATGGAACATCATCGCCACTGATCACCTGCGGATGTTCCGATACCGCTTCTTTGATAATCTCTACCATCGCGCGGATATCAGTTTTATAGGCGACAGAAAAGTCGATGCGGTAACGTTGTTTTTGGTTTTTGTGTGTCCAATTTATTAGCAAGGAGCTGATAAACTTTTCGTTAGGCACCAGTACATCTTTACCGTCATAAGTTTCTAATACGGCATAGCGCATTTTAAATTCTCTGACGATACCTTTCTGCCCGTCTTCCAATTCAACGTAATCGCCTACGGTCAACGATTTATCCAATAGAATAATGATGCCCGAAATGAAGTTTGATGCGATGGACTGCAGACCTAAGCCTAAACCCACACCTACTGCACCACCAAACACGGCTAGTGCGGTAAGGTTAATTCCCATGACGTTAAGCAATAAAAGAAACACCACACAGAACAGGGCAACTTCAAACAGCTTTGCGAACACTTCTTTGGTAGAAACGTCGAGCGACTTATGGTTTCGAATAATATCTTGACCAATGGCGTTCGAGCTGCGGCCTAGCCAGAAAAGCAAGCCACCAAACAATAGCACTCTTGTTACGCCATACGCTGAAATTTCAACATTTCCGACTGATATTGCCATTGACTCCAACGCTGAAGTTATCAGCGGAAGCACGCCAATTAAGTGTAAAAATAGGATAGGTAAACCCACCCATCGCATAAACGCTGCAATGGTGTTGTTTTCGACAAAACCAGTAATCAAGGAATTAACAAACAGCATTAGTGCTACAACAACGGCTATTTCCAATAGCCATGCATCAAACTGAAATTGCGCCCCCAACACGGTAGTAAGCTTTAGCATACTGATGGTGATAAGCGGGAATAGTGCCTCACCCAGATTGTATAAAAAGCCGTGCATAGTATGTGCGCCTTGCTGTGGCTTTTCGCGGGTAAACTTAAATGGCTTTTTTACTTGTCGTGCAAGTAAAAACGCAACGCAATAAATAATTGCGATTGTTGTAAGCTGGATAACAAAGCTATCAGACATCACCGATGCTTTAACTAAAGCCAACTTTTCCTCAAAGTGCTGGGTTAAACTATCAACATTCATGTTTTCTACTTCACTTGTTTACCACACTGCAGCAGCGTGGATGTAATTTGAGCGTGGAATAACTGCGCGCTTTTTATCTGTTATAACAAATATGGTAAAGCTTTTTTTATCTATCCAACAGAAATTGGCTATCAAGTTGTCTTTAATTTCAAAGGTTTTGAGGTGTTTTTACGTAGAAGAGCCCTGTTTAACTTGTTTTTCTAATGCACACTTTTAAAAGCTAAATGTCTTAAGGTGTTGATAAATATAATTAAACTCTGTTACTTGAAAAGTTTACGTTTCTAGGTCGCAAAATTCGTACTAAATAGATATTTATCGTTTTGATAGAAATATAAATATAACAATATCTCTCCTAAAAATGAGGGAAGACGGTACGGTTCAAGACCATTCTCTTAGTGCGAAAAGCCGCAAATTCAACTCCGAAGTGCACCACTCCTAAATTAAGCAGCCTTTCGTAATTTATTGAACACTGCAATAGGCTGCTTAAAGCCTAGGCACTTTCTCGGTCTTGCATTCAATGCCTTTTCAATTTCGGCAATCTGCTTATCTGTTACTGTCCGTAAATCGGTGCCTTTTCGTATGTACTGACGCAGTAATCCATTGAAGTTTTCATTTAACCCTCGCTCCCATGATGCATAAGGGTTGGCGAAGTAGATGTCTGTTTTCAATTTTTCGGCTACCATTTCATGGTCGCAGAATTCGCTGCCGTTGTCCGCTGTGATTGTGCGAACATGGCGTCGGTATTTCCATAGCATACCAACCATAGCTCTAGCGACATCAGCCGCGCTTTTCGCTGGCACTTTTCGTATCAGATATAACTTACTTTTTCGCTCAACAAGGCTGACAATCGCGCCTGTTCCTTGTTTACCTAAAACCGTATCGGCTTCCCAATCGCCGAACCGTTTCTTCTTGTTCACGATAGCGGGGCGACACTCTATGCCAACGCGATTTGGAATAATTACACGCTTCGCGTGACTGCCTTTACGGTACTTACGTCGACCGTGACGCAGCTTCTTATAAAGTTTGCCACCTGTTAGTTTATCGCGTTGAACATAGCCATAAATCCATTCATGACTGACCTTATGGCCGATAATTTTACCCACACCAGCTATTTGCTCTGGGCTCCATTTTTGTTCCAATCCGAACTCTACAAAAGTAACGGTAATATCAGGCATCATATACTTAGCAGCATGATGGCGTCGCTTTAACGCTTTTGCCTGAGCAACTTCGGGCAGGTAATGACTCCCCCTGATTCTGTTCCGTCTGACTTCGCGACTGATAGTGCTATGACTCTTTTTCAGGCGTTTCCCAATTTCTCGGTAACTGAAACCCTCGCGTAAGTAGGCCTCTATCTGGTATCTTTGTCCTTCGATCAACTGCTTGTAACTCATGGTAATACTTCTATTAGTTTGGCGACTTTAGAATACCATCAACAGGCAGTTGATCGTCTCATCACCGTTTAACCATGAGTGGTGCACTTATTATCTGAATTTGCGGCCGATAAAACTTCCCATGCTCTTAAGCTATGTAAATCGGAACTTATTAAGTGAAACGTCAGACAAGCTTAACTAGATTTTGAACAAAAAATGCGCTGGTGGCTTTCGGCTTTTAGTGGTAGACTCCGCGCGCAATTTGTAAGAGTAAACACCTACGTTCTTTTCTTGATGTCAAACACCAATAAGCCAAGTTGGCAATGGCGTATCTCTTTAGGTTTTCCCAGTAATCTATAACCCCCACGGTTAGCAATAAAGCACTAACGCTTATACCTTTGCGGTATGCAATTTTTTATAAATACCTATGACAGGAGTTTATTAATGTCATTTACCCAATTAGGGCTCGCTGAACCCTTGTTAAAAGCTATTGAAAAACGAGGGTTTAGTACACCATCACCAATCCAGGAAAAGGCAATACCAGAAGTATTGCAAGGAAAGGATGTGTTGGCAGCTGCGCAAACGGGAACAGGGAAAACTGCAGGATTTGGACTTCCTATTTTACAGAGATTGATGGAAGGACAACCTGTATCTGGCAACAATGTTCGGGCACTTATCTTAACACCCACGCGAGAACTTGCTGCTCAGGTAGAAGAGAGCATCAGAGCGTTCAGTGAGTTTTTGCCGTTAAAAACTGCCGTGGTATTTGGTGGTGTAGGGATTAATCCTCAAATGATGAAGCTGCGTAAAGGTGTGGATGTGTTAATTGCTACGCCTGGACGACTGCTTGACCTCTACCAGCAAAACGCTGTTAAGTTTTCTCAGCTTGAAGTGTTGGTATTGGATGAAGCCGACAGAATGCTTGATATGGGCTTTATTCACGACATTAAGAGAGTATTGAAGCTATTGCCACAAGAGCGTCAAAGCTTACTGTTTTCAGCCACGTTTTCTGATGAAATCACTGCGCTGGCGAAAACAATAACGCGCAACCCTGTGAGTATTTCAACCGCGCCAGCCAATACCACGGTAGAAGCGGTTCAGCAGCACTTAGTGACCATTGATAAATCTAAAAAGACGACCGCGCTTATTTGTCTGATCAAACAGCAGAAGTGGGAGCAGGTGTTAGTATTTAGCCGCACGAAACACGGTGCTAATCGTATTGCAGAAAAGCTAACTCGGTCAAAAATTCCAAGTGCCGCTATTCACGGTAATAAAAGCCAAGGAGCGAGAACTAAAGCGCTTGCTGACTTTAAAAATGGCGCAATTAAAGTGCTGGTAGCCACCGATATCGCAGCACGCGGCATCGACATTAGTGAGTTGCCTATCGTTGTAAACCTAGACTTACCCAATACGGCAGCTGATTATGTTCACCGAATTGGTCGTACAGGGCGCGCAGGCGCTAGTGGACAGGCGTGGTCATTTGTATGTGCTGAAGAACTGCAAAACCTGAAAGATATTGAGACACTGATTCAAAAGCTGCTTCCTCGTGAAACGTTGGAAGGTTTCGAGCCTCAGCAAGCCGTGCCTGTTACCACGCTGTCTAAGCCTAAAAAGCCCAAGAAGCCGAAAAAGCCGAAAGCACCACAAGGTGAGAGCGGCAGCGAAGGTAAACGAAGTGGCGAGAATAAAAAGTCGGGTCAACGTCAAGGCAACCGTAGCGGAAATGGTAATCCGCGCGCAGGTAAACCGGATTCGCGCAACAATAGCGGTGGAAAGCCTGCAGGTCGAAGACGCTCAGGAAGTGAAGGAAGTGCCGCTAAACGACCAGCTAAGCGCAGAAGTAATCCGTCAAATAGCACCACTAATAATACGGCATCAAACAGGGCAAAAGCGTAAAAAGTTGAACTGCGCTTCATAATACCGAGTTTATTAAAAAAGGGCCGTTGGAAAGGCCCTTTTTAATGTCCGTATTCTTTGTTGCGTCACCTTGATGTAGAACCACTATACTTGCGATAACATGCCGCGATTACGAACATTTTAAATCTCGCTGAGTGGGTAATGAATTATGCGGACTGGTATTAGGGCCTATTGATCTTTGTTGTACATTTTTGCAGCGGTCTGTGTGCCATCTAGACAAGGCGAATGTTT
>NZ_JBHNYX010000084.1:0-5488 GCF_054960505.1 Alteromonas sp. G4i13
GTCATATTCTACGTGTGAAGTAGAAATGGTGATACCACGTGCTTTCTCTTCAGGCGCGTTATCGATTTGATCGAAAGCCTGTGCGTTACCGCCGTAAGTTTTAGAAAGAACTGTAGTGATAGCTGCAGTTAGGGTAGTTTTACCGTGGTCAACGTGGCCGATTGTACCCACGTTTACGTGGGGTTTCGTACGTTCAAACTTTTCTTTTGCCATTTCTATTATCCCAGCAAAGTTACATTAAAAAATTTAGAAATTTTACATGAGCTGGGGAGAAATAAACTGGTGCTGATAGGCAGATTTGAACTGCCGACCTCACCCTTACCAAGGGTGCGCTCTACCAACTGAGCTATATCAGCACTGATTTGGAGCGGGCAGCGGGAATCGAACCCGCATCATCAGCTTGGAAGGCTGAGGTAATAGCCATTATACGATGCCCGCAATCCTAATTCTCTGGCCACCTCATAGAGAAAGTGGTGGAGGGGGCAGGATTCGAACCTGCGAAGGCTGAGCCGGCAGATTTACAGTCTGCTCCCGTTGACCGCTTGGGTACCCCTCCAGATTGATGGTGCCGACTGCCGGAATCGAACTGGCGACCTACTGATTACAAGTCAGTTGCTCTACCAACTGAGCTAAGTCGGCACTACATCAAGTGGGTGCGCATTCTAGAGTATTGTTTAACTCTGTGCAAGTGTCTTTTTGAAAATTTTTCAATTTTCTTTTTTGACCAATTTTTCAACTAATCAAAAACTTACGTCGATGTTCCCTTTAGAAGTTCACTTCGAGCGTAGCGGGCAAGACCCTGCATCACCAAATGAGCGAGGCGCATGTTATCAGCAGATTTTAAGAATGCAAACACTTTTTTGTCTCCACCCCCTAAAATTATGTCAAATTCGGTTTGTTTGCTTGATATGTAATCAACTGCGCTCAAATAAACACCATATAGGGCAGCATGACACCCTGTTGCCACACAATCTTCTGTATCGGTCCCCACTCCAAAGGTGGTCGGAATTTCATCATTCGCGAATACTTTTTTAGTTGAAGCAACCAATGCATTACGCATTACTTGAAATCCAGGTATGATCCAACCGCCTAAATGTTGACCATCCACCACAAAATCAACCGTTATTGCCGTACCTACATCCATAACAAAAAATGCTTTTTTTGATTTTTCGGCAGCACAGACCATGGCAAGCCATCTATCAACGCCCATTTTTTGAACATTCGCGTAACTGTTTTTTATGCCGAAGGCTTCTTTCTCTGTGTGCTTTTCTACAAAAACAATATTTCGCTCGTTACACATGGCGGATATTTCATCAACCAGCTCCTGATTTCTTACCGAAGCTATATATAAATGGGAAATTTTTTTCTGAGAATCGATAAAAGAGAAGAGAGAATTGGCATCTTCACATGCATTAGGCTCTTCTTCTGCATGACAAAGCAGTGAATATTTTATTCGGGTGTTACCGATATCCACTAATATGACGTGGTTTTCTTCAATGTTGTTCATATTTTTGGTTTCAATCGCAAAGCAATGCGTAAAACGAACGGATAAAATGCTATTTAAAAATCACAAAGATGAACTACGAAGTACTTTTATTATAAAAATGGTCAAAATCTTCGTAGCTCAGCTATAAAGCAAAACAAAAATAAAAAGTTAATTGCCTCTAAGGCTAACTTCGCCGCCGTGGAAACGGGTAATACCGTCTTGCGTTTCAACAAGAAGCGCGCCGCTGGCGTCCACTCCCCTATCAATTCCGGAAAAACGCTTCTCACCCATTTGTAAAACAATGCGTTTATCGGCGTACAAGTCGAGCGCTTCCCAATATGCTGTGAATGGCCCGAAGCCCTGCTGGGTAAATTTAGGTAAATAAGACCATAGCGATTTAATTATTTCTGCAGCTAATGCATTTCTATCTGGGATAGTGCCCAAATATGACGCAAGATCGCTATGAGGCTGACCAACATCGTACTGATTATCGGGTACGCAAACATTCAAACCTATGCCGATAACACTATGCGCCGTAGCGCCTATTTGCCCTTCTACTTCAATAAGTACGCCCGCAAGCTTTTTACCTTGCAAATAAATGTCATTCGGCCATTTAAGCTCGGCGTCTTCTACGCCAAATTCTTTAAGTGCATCGCAAACAGCCAAGCCCACCAATAAGGAGAGCCCAGCCATACTCTGATAGCCGTCGGGAAAAGACCAGTACATAGAAAAAGTTAAGCTTCCGCCAACTGGCGCTAACCATGAACGGCCGTGTCTACCGCGTCCATCGGTCTGAATTTCAGCAAAAACGACATCGCCGTTTTCAAGATCTTCTCGTTTGCTGGCAATACGCTTCTTCATTTCCGTATTGGTGGAAGGTAATACTGATTCCACATCAATAACCGCTCGTTTTGTATTGCCTAAATGACGTTTAATGCTGTCGGCGCTTAACAATGGAAACCCTCGTTCTAAACGGTAGCCTTTACCTTTTACTTTAAATACATCTAATCCCCAATCGGCGAGTTGGGAAATATGCCCTGCAACTGCTGTGCGCGAAAGGCCCACTTGCTGTGCAATGGTTTCCCCTGAGTGAAACTGGCCGTCGGACAACAAAGCGAGTATATGTTTTCTTATAGCTTTTGATGCTTGTCTCATAGCGAAATAAGTCCTTTGCTTCCTAATAAGCGCACTTCTGGCTCAAGCTGTATGCCGAACTTACCCTGTACGCTTGCTATGATATCTTTTGCCATGGTTATTACATCGTTTCCGGTGGCACCACCTAAGTTAGTAAGTACCAATGGCTGTGTAGGGTGGCATCGTACTTTATTCAAAGTCTTGCCCTTAAAACCTGCCTGGTCGATAAGCCACGCGGCAGGAATTTTTATTTGTTCTTTTTCAGTGGCTGGAAAATCAGCACTTCCGCTCACCACAAAATGGGGCACTGAATCATAGTCTTGTGCAATCGCTTGAAACACTGCTTTTGAAACCACTGGGTTTTTAAAGAAACTTCCAGCATTGCCTAGCTCGGCAGGATCGGGAAGTTTGCTCTTCCTAATTTCTATTACCTTACTATACACCTTTTCTGGTGTAGGCTCAGTGAGTGCCGCTAGTTCGCCATAGCTGGTCTCGAGTTCGTAGTGCTTGGGCAGTTTAAAGTTTACATGAGTGATTAGCACTTTGTTCGCTAGTGCATGCTTGAACACACTGTCTCTATAGCCAAATTGACAGTCTACATTGCCCAACAATACCTGCTCGCCGGTTTCAAGAAATACACACTCTACTTTGTCGATTAACGTATTCACTTCTCGTCCGTACGCACCAATATTCTGAATTGGGCATGCGCCTACTGAGCCAGGTATTAAGGCGAGATTTTCGAAACCATACCACTTCTCTTTCATACACAAAGTGACGAAGTCATGCCAGTTTTCACCTGCACCTACACGTAAGTAATGGTGACTTTCAGTATCAAAATGGCTTATTCCCTTAATCTCGTTAACCAGAATTGTACCGTCAAAGTCGTCAGTGAAGACTGAATTGCTTCCACCGCCCAATATATAAATGGCTTTGTTATTGTTTTTAGAAGTTTTGAAGATAGACAGGAATGAAGTAACGTCGCTAAACGACTGGATAGAATCACAAGAAGCGGCGAGGCCAAATGTGCTGTATGGTTGTAGTGAAGGCATAGAGTTTTACGAACTGCGAACAATTCGCTAATGGTAGGGTAACGAAGCAGCAAATAAAAGCGCAAAGAAGGAATAATATTGTTGCCAATATTGCTAAGCGCTAGAGCATTACCACTTTCATTCGTTAAAGTGAGAAAACGGAAGCTAGCGCTTATACGTAAATACAGAGAACTTACTGCTCTTTGGCTTTATAACCAATACGAAACCCTCCCCAATGTTTACCGTTCACATATATCGGTGCAGATAGATCATGCATGACCTCACCTGTATCTCGTTTGTAAGTTTGTAGCAAGAAAGTAGAGGTATTGCTGCCACAACGACTTCCGGTTTTGTCATCGAATATCCGTTTCGTTCTGTTATTTGCTAAATCCGTATCGTAATTACCAGTAAGGGGCTGACTAAACTTCTTGTTGTGGGTAGGAAAGTAACCATTTACGTCAACTGCGCCGGCATAAATAATGAAACTATGTGTTTCTAATAACGGTTCTTGGATAGCGGGAAGTACGTCGTCGGTGAACTTATCAAAAGGTGTCGTGTGCTTTATAGGATTAGTGTTCGGTATAGGTGAATAGTCAAAATTAAACAGCTTTGCTTCCGATATTTTCCCTTCTGAAATCGCTTGCTCGAAACGCTCTCCAACAGTTTTCGCTGCATTTACTGCAATGTCTCTAACTTCGCTGTTTCGATCATTTACGTCGAAGCTTTCCAGCAGCCTGAAAATGTCTTCAGCTTGACTACTCAGTGATAGCGCCTGAGTAGAAACATCAGTGAGGTCGTGCTCTAATTTTTCTGTCGTCGTGTGCAACTGAAGTATATTGGTACTTATACCGGCGCTATGCTCTGCATTATTTTCTACCATTGCTTGCATAGCGCCCATCGATTCCCGAGCTTTTGTAGAGAGCATACTGGAGTGTGAGATAGCTTCTTCGCTCTCCTTTAATTTCACATTCATGTTATCACTAGAGTTAAGCACCGTTTCCATAGTAGCCACTGCGGCCTGGCTACTAGTATTCATATCCTGCAGCAGACTTTCTATTCCTGAGGTGGCATCGGTTGTTTTCTTGGCAAGCTCGCGTACTTCATCAGCAACAACGGCGAAACCACGTCCTTGATCTCCAGCTCTTGCAGCTTCAATAGCCGCATTCAGCGCTAGCATATTTGTTTGATCGGCCAATTGGTTAATGGTGTTTGTTATTGTACTTATTCCCTCGGCCTTACTTTTTAATGTAGTGAGCGCTTCAGATGACGCATTTATGTTTTTAACCAGCTGCTGTTGCTGGCTTAATACTTTTTTTAACGACGTACTTCCGAACTGCGTTTTCTCGTCAGATTCATTCATAGAAGATGCAGCATTCTGGGCAAGATCGTCTAACCGAGTTGAGGAGACTTCTAACTGTTGGAGTCTACCGCTCATCTCGCCGATGTTCGCGACTTGCTCATTAAATGCTTTTGATAACTGCTCTAAAAAGAAAGAGATAGAAGCACCACCAATAGCAATGTTACTCGCGGCATGACTAACTTTCGTTGCATCATTGCTGTGTGCATTGTTCTTATAATCGTCAGTTAGAACAATTTTACTAGCGGCTATATTTTGGTTTTGAAATACCTTCTCAATAATAAAGGCCGCGAAAAGGATAGTAAGAAACGTAGCAACTGTAGAGATTAGTAGATGTGAAGTAACAAAAGACATCACTACATTAACGAGACCGGCAATAACAGCTAAAACTAAATACTTCATCATGCACACTTAACATTTTATTAACACCTCAAAAATGTAAAGCGTTTTAAACCAATTATCCATAAGCGGATAGTATTAGTT
>NZ_JBHNYX010000085.1:0-5270 GCF_054960505.1 Alteromonas sp. G4i13
CCGCACATGTGTGCGGTTTTTTATTGCGTTTAGTCACGTGCCACCTAGCTTTTTATCGATAGACGGCGGCAATAACAATGTTTTATTGAGTAAACGTAACTGAAAACGTTACGGGTACTGTTGTTGTTATGCTCTTAAGCCCTGCAATTTTTTGAAGTGCAGCTACGCCTTCAGCAAGTCCAAAAGACTCTGCTTTAATTAACGTTGGTGACGTGGTTGATACGGTAAGCGTATCGTCGTTTACTTTACTTGCTTTAACAGCAAATGACGTAGGAACGGCTTTTCCGTGCAACATCAAAATACCGTCTACCTTCCCGTTAACAACTTGGCCCGATTTCAGGTTCATCATCGACTCAGGCAAGTTGGCCTCAAATGTCGCTTGTGCAAACTTGGTCACGTTGAACAGCATCTCTTGCATTCGCTTGTTGCGAATATCAATGGCTGTATTCACTGACGATAAGTCAACCGCCACGTTAAGTTTGCCACCGTCAGACAGCGTACCATCAAAGCTATCAAACTTATGTACTTCGGTGACTTGTGCATTCTTCGTCGATAAGAAGTGTAGTGCACTTGTTTCGCCGTCTATTGACCAATCGGCTGCGGCGGGAAATGCTAGCCCACATGCGAGCAATGCTGCAGACAACGTGCGAATACGTGTAGTCATCATAGGTTACTCCTTTTACTTTTTGGTTCCATCTGGCTTGATTTAACCACTACCAGAGTAATGTGGCCCAGCAACATTACTACGCTATTATACGTAGGTTAACACGCTGCGCTAAGTAAATTATTACGCGCTAGTGCTGATGTGGGTTTACGAAGTCATCATACTGGACTACATCTTGCCATGGCACCCTTTGATCGCCCATTACCACAAAATCTGGGTTCTCTAGCGAATGACGCTGATTGTAGGTAAGAGGTTCGAAGTTAGCGGCGGCAATACTCCCACCCGCTTCAGAAACAATGCATTGCGATGCGCCAGTGTCCCATTCGCCGGTAATACCGATGCGCATAAACACATCAGCTTTTCCTTCGGCAATAAAGCAGGCTTTCAGGGAACAGCTTCCCAATGGAAGCGTTTGGTATACGCGCTTAGCGCACATTCTGCTGAGCACTTTTTCTCTCGACTGACGACGGCTTATTGCAATCATCACCACGCTATTTTTAGGGTCGTCTAGCTTACGTACGCTAATTGGGTGATCGCCATCAGGTGATGACTTAAACGCACCTTTGCCTTTCTGGGCGTAATATAGCGACTGCCCTGGAGGCCAAAAGATAACGCCTATTGTTGGCTCATTGTTCTCTATTAGCGCAATGTTTACTGCGAAATCACCGCTTCTAGCAATGAATTCTTGGGTTCCGTCGATGGGATCGATTAACCAGTACCGAGGCCAATGCTTTCGCTCTTCTAAACTTGCGTGTTTGTTTTCCTCTGAGAGGATTGGGATATCAGGCGTCGCGGCTTGTAAGCGCTTGTTGATGATATCGTTTGCCAAATAATCTGCGCTGGTAACGGGAGACTCATCGTCTTTTTGATAAGCGTCAAACTCCCCTTTATCGTATACTTCTAATACGGCTTCACCGGCTTCGATGGCAATTTCTTTCGCAAGTTCTAGTAGGTCGGCATGGGCGTCATCGGGCATTGTTTATTGTTCCTTAAACCACTTTTGAGCTAAAAACAGCGCGGCTATACAGCGTGCTTCTACAAAGTCTTCTCGTGCAAGTAAAGCATCTGCTTCATCTAAAGGCCAGTGAATCACCTCAAGAGGCTCAGGTTCGTCGCCTTCAAGTTGCTTTGGATACAAGTCTCGAGCCAAAACAATGGTCATATTGGCGTTAAAGAAAGTGGGCGCCATGCTGACCTTATGAAGCTCCACAAGATCATTGGCCGCGAAGCCTGCCTCTTCTTGTAGTTCGCGATTAGCAGCTTCAATGGCAGTTTCGCCAGGGTCTATTAAACCTTTTGGGAAGCCTAGTTGATACGAATGTGTGCCGGCTGCATATTCGCGAATTAACACCATGGTGTTTTCATCAAGCATAGGCACTATCATTACCGCGCCCCTGTTTCCGCCAGCCATCCGCTCGAATTCACGGGTGGCGCCGTTCGAAAACTCAAGGTCTAAGCGTTCTACCCTAAAGAGTTTGCTTTGCGCAACGATTTCACGAGAATGAATTTGTGGTAACGGTTTGTTCGGATCAATTTTTGGCATGTCTATCGCTACAACTTTGTTATCATACTTGTATACAATTTCTTAGCTTACTTCATTATAAGGAAAATCGCTTGCCCTTTCTGCCCTGGAATGAAATAGAAACTGTACTGTTAGACATGGACGGCACTTTGCTGGACCTTCATTACGACAACCAGTTCTGGCTACATCATTTGCCTAAACGATTAGCACAAATAAGAGGAATTTCAGAGGCGCAGAGTCAACGTGAAATGACTGCGCGATATGAGTCAGTATTCGGGCAAATTCAATGGTATTGCTTAGATTACTGGGCTGAATCTCTTGAAATGGACTTAGAAAATGAGTTTATGCCGCTGAAGCGTGAGCTGGCACATTTGCTCGCCCTTCGTGACGATACCATTCCGTTCCTTGATGCGCTTCATGACTCAGGCAGGCAGGTGGTATTAGTGACCAATGCGCACCCAAACAGTTTGGCGCTAAAGATAGAGCATACCCAGCTTGACGCACATATCGACAACCTCATCTCTACCCATGAGTTCGGCGTAACCAAAGAGTCTCAGCTGCTATGGGAAAGATTACAGGCACGGGTAAAGTTCGATGCCCATCGCACTTTATTTGTCGATGACTCACTGCCAATTTTAAATGCGGCAAAGACATACGGTATTAAACATTTACTTGCTGTCGATAACCCTGATAGTACTTTGCCAAATCGCAATATTAGTGAGTTTCCAGCGGTGCGCGATTACCGTTTAATGCTAGAAGATATTAAGCAGAGCCCTGTTGGGACTGTTTCGAAAGGACGTTTTTAAAGGACGAAAGCACATGGTTTCTGACACAATTTACGTAGGGTCGCTGAATCCGGTAAAAATTAATGCTGCGCTCAATACACTCTCTGACACACTAGAGCACGATTTCGACGCTCAGGGTATGGCTGTACCAAGCGGCGTGCCTGACCAGCCAATGAATGAAGATGAAACGCGCTTGGGCGCCATTAATCGCGTGAAGGCCATGCTTGCTCATCATCAAGGTGGTCTCACAGATGCGTGGTATGTGGCAATTGAAGGTGGTGTGGATGTATTTGAAGATGGTCCTGCTACCTTTGCCTATGTGGCGATATACCATGAAGGTCACTGGTCGGTAACGCGAAGTGCAAGCTTGCCTCTTCCTGTAAGCGTATATCAGGCGCTACAGCGTGGCGAAGAACTTGGGCCGGTTATGGACAAGCTCTTTGATACAGTAAACATAAAGCAAAAAGGGGGGGCTATTGGTTTGCTTACTCTTAATCACGCCTCGCGACAAAGTGTTTATGAGGTGGCGTTAACGCTTGCTATGGCAAAGTTCCATTTCCCCGACTTATACACTGACTAGTGTTGAACCTCTAGTGCTGTGCAACAAGGCGCATTACACCGTTAATCAAACAGAGCGCCGCAAGGTTATCCTTACTTAGGAAAAATGATAAGGCGATCGCAACGGTCGCCCTGAAATCTTTACTGCGATAGGTAATCTTTTCTGGATCCTTTCTGACACTATCCATTACTTAGACTTCAAGTTACTTCTATATTATTGAAAATAGGTTAAAAAATATTTTTTGACACCTTGGCTTTTTAGTTGCACTTCCTTCAGACCAAACGGAATAAGGAGAGTGACAATGAGTGAGACAATCAATACCTACAACCCTGCTACAGGTGAAAAGATCGATCATTATCATTTGATGTCAGCCGAGGACGCCGAGCAAGCAGTTACCCGTTCACAAGAAGCCTATTTGAACTGGCGCCGTACGTCATTTGAGACCCGCGCAGATTTATTTAATAACCTTGCAAACCTGATGGAAGAGCGAATTGACGATCTCGCCAGCCTGATGACACGGGAAATGGGTAAGGTTACCGCGCAAGGAAAGCAAGAAGTGCAGCTATGCGCTGAAATATGCCGCTATACGGCAGAGCACGGCGCTTCAATTTTGGAAGACGAACACCGCATTTTCGAAGGCGGTCGAGCAATCATTACGTACCAGCCCATTGGCGTTATTCTTGGCATCCAACCGTGGAATTTTCCGTTGTACCAAGTTATTCGTTACAGCGCCTCAAACATAATGGCGGGTAACACCACGGTACTGAAACATGCTAAAAACGTGTTTGGTATGGCGCAAGCCATTCAGCAAATGTACGAAGATGCTGGCTTTCCTAAAAATGTTTACCAGTCGCTGCTAATTGATGGCAGCACGGCAAGTGACTTAATCAAGCACAAATACGTTCGCGGCGTTACTTTTACCGGGAGTGACGAAGTAGGTAAAGAAGTGGCTAAGGAAGCTGCAAGCCTGTCTAAGAAAACCGTAATGGAGCTTGGAAGTAACGACGCCTTTTTGGTGTTAGAGGATGCTGACATCGACCATGCTGTAGAAATGTGTATCCAAGGACGCGTTATTAATAACGGTGAAACCTGTGTGGCGGCTAAACGCTTTGTTATTGTGGATAGCGTCTATGAAGAATTCCGAGACAAATTTGTGGCGCAGTGTAAAAAGCTAAAAGTTGGCGACCCCACAAACGAAAACACGGATTTGGGCCCAATGGCGAGAGAAGACTTGCGCGATGAACTTCATGAGCAAGTGAAAAAGTCGCTAGAAAACGGCGCTACGCTATCACTGGGTGGAGAAATTCCAGACTCTGATGGTTATTTCTACCCAATTACGGTGCTGGAAGATGTATCGCCAGGTATGCCCGCTTATGATGATGAGCTATTTGGACCAGTTGCGTCGCTCATTCGCGTGCGCGACGACAAGCAAGCCATGGAAGTAGCAAATGATTCACGTTATGGCTTGGGCGGCGGTATCTTCAGTACAGATACCGACAAAGCAATAGCATTGGCGAAAGATGAATTTGATACCGGTATGGTTAATATCAATGGGTACTCTTTGGCACAACCAAACTTACCTTTTGGTGGTGTGAAAGACAGCGGTTACGGTCGTGAGCACGGAGGCTATGGTATGCGTGAATTCGTCAATATCAAAACTATCATGGTCGCTGAGAAATCGGCCGAGTAGTGCACTTCGGTAAAAAGCAATGAGAAGAAAGGCGAACTTCAGGGTTCGCC
>NZ_JBHNYX010000086.1:0-4923 GCF_054960505.1 Alteromonas sp. G4i13
CCCAACTTATAACCACTCATATTGGTAGTTATCTGGCATTCCCCATCGTGGTGTATAAACGCGTAGTGTGTTTATTGCTTTACCTGATCCCCGAACAGGAGATGGAGCGGGTTTCCATGAAGCAGATTACGATTATCAATAAGGCCGCTGAGCAGCTTACGGTGTTGTTAGAGCGCAAACAGGCTGAGTCGAGCCTCAAGAAACAATATACCCGTCTGCGGGATACGCTGCTGGAGCTTAAATCCACTAAACAGGCATTGGCACACAACGAAAAGCTCGCCAGTATCGGGCGTATGGCAGCGGGTATCGCTCACGAAATTAATAATCCACTGTCATTTGTGATCAGCAACTTCTCCTCAATGGATAGCTATCTGGATAACATTATTCAGTTGCAGTCCATGCAGAGTGAGCTGTTAACTGCCATAGACATTCAGCAGGATCAAAAAGCGGCTCATCTCAAACAAAGTCTCAGTGAATTTGAGGAGCAGGCGGGTATACCGTTTATTTTGGAAGATATCAGAGCAATCGTCGCTGATTCTTTTAATGGTCTGCAACGGGTTAAAAATATCATTAGCGACTTACGCTCTTTTTCTCATAATCAGACCGGAGAAAAAGAGGTTTGTGATTTCTCTGTGCTGCTGGATGACACTCTGAAGATGATGCGATATGACCTGGATAACAAGGTTAGCATCCAGCGGAATGTTGAGTTCAATGGCGTGTTGCATACGCACTCAGGTCTCATTGAGCAAGTACTGGTGAATCTGATTAAAAACGCTGTGCAGGCAATGGAAAAGGCGGATACGGCTGAGCCGGTTATTCAAATAAGCGCTGCAGAGATAGATAATATGCTGCACATTCGAATTAGGGATAACGGCCCCGGCATGGCGGCCGACATCCAGCAGAAAATATTTGAGCCCTTCTTTACCACCAAACCCATCGGCGAGGGAACCGGGCTTGGCTTATCGGTGGTGTATAACATTATGCAGCGACTGGATGGTTCGATTCACTGCGAGAGCGAACCCGGTGTGTTTACCGAGTTTACTTTGTTGTTGCCATTAAAGCAGGAAAACGCGCAGGCTGATTGAGTTTTAAGGCGATTTCGGAGCATGCTTCAATTGGGTTTTACCGATAATTTTCCCATTGCATTTAACCGGCTGCCGTGTAGTATTTTATTTATACCATATACAGAGCAGGCGCGTGGCAACCACTTCGTTTTTTCAATCAATGAGTATGACATCACACCGCTTTACATGCGGTGTTTTAGGATTGCTGATCGATTTAATGTCGTTGCTCACGGTACTGGCTCACGGTTGTGTCAAACAGCCGGCGAGCATTCCTCACTTTAGTAAGCTTAATTTACTGCCATGCAGTTACGGCTTCTTCCACTGGTGCCTGGCCTGGTGGGCTGGTAACACAAAATCTCTTTAACTTAACTCATGCGTCTGCGCCTCGATTGAGCGGACGCGGCATTGTCACCCATTTTTTAAAGAGAGCAAAAATGACCTTACCTGTCATCCCCTTTTATCCACATCCTGCCCCGGCGCAGGCAATCCACAAGAGCTTAAGCCAGTCTGGGTTTATGCAAATCAGCGACATTGGTATAGAGCCGACATTATTAGCGGAAGTTTATGCGGTCAGCCGTGTATTTTTTACCGGCGATCAGCAAACCAAATCCCGCTGCGGTTATCGCTCTGCTCAGGAAAACTTTGGTTATCAGGGATTGCTGGAGGAAAACCTGGATCCCACCGCTCCGGCAGATATCAAAGAAACCTTCACTATGCGTAGCTTCGTCCTGGGAATTTGAAAGGGAACAGCCACTCCTGGATTCTCACGTTTCGCTAGGAGACTTGCTAGCGCCCTCTGAGTGGGCAATCATCTAGTTCATAAGCATTTTTGTTAAATAGATTTTATTCTTCGAATTTTTTGTTGATAAAAAAACAATTATATATATCATATACGAACCATTATCATTTGTATTTAGAGTATTAAAGGGTAAATTTATGAGAAATGTAAGTAGAGTATCTAAATTGGGTAAAGCGATAGCATTTGCACTAGCGGGACTGTCGAGCGCGTCCGCAATGGCGGCTATAGCGCCAGACGATATTGAGCGTATCACCATTAGTGGAAATAGCGATTCAACATTTCCACGCACCATGGCTGCCGTTGATTCTGGCAAAATCTTTGAGGGCAAAAAGACCTCAGTGGTAGAGCTTGATGAAATGCCTAACTTCATTGAGCCAAACTTAAGACAGATGTTTTCTACGCTGCCGGGGCTCTTCGTTTCAGATCAAGCCATCCCCAGTTTTTACAATGTGAACTACCGCGGCTTAGGAAACCCTCATGAGTCTGAGTTCGTGGGCTTTTTTCAAAACAATATTCCCCTAGCCGCAGACCTTTTCGGATACCCTACCATCTACTACATGCCGCCAGCACAGCGTATTGAGCGCATAGAATTCGTTCGCGGCGGGTCGGGTTTAATTTACGGTCCACAAATAGGGCCGACGGTAAACTTTATTACCAAGCGCGCAGAAGTAGGCCGCGATACGGGCTTTCGAACCGATCAAGCACTCGGGAGCAATGGGCTATATAGCACTTATAATGAGTTTGCCACTTCAACTGGAGACTTCGGTTTCTTTGCATCGGTAGACCACCGTTCGGCCGACGGCCCTCGAGATAATGAAGATTTCGATGTAACATCAGGCCACGTTAGTGTGGCTTATGAAGGGTTTGACGACATTCGCCTTGGTTTCGAACTTGATGTATACAACTCAGACTCTGGTGAAGCAGGTCGTTTGAGTACGACGGAATTTGAACAAGACCGCAATCAAACATTAACCCCATTCAATCGTGTTGAGATAGAACAAGTACTGGCTAATTTTACTTTTGCGCAGAAGATTAGCGATAGTGCGACGCTTGACGCGAATGTCTGGTATTCATACATGGACCGCTTTAGTCGCCGTTCTGGGCAATTTTCTGAGCCTGAGAATGAGCCTGCTACCACAAATATTGATCAACAAGAATTCGATAATTGGGGCTTCGACGCCCGTTATGCGCAAGCCTGGGGCGACAACAATGTGCTGACTGTGGGGACAACCTCTTACTGGGGAGATAGCCCAAGAACTCGTCACGTCAGTAGCGATATTCGCTCTAACCAACAGAACGCCGCTGACTTGCTATTCGATCAAGACCGTAAAATGACGTATAACGCCGTATTTATCGAAAATTTATTCAAATTCGATAAATTGAGTGTGGTACCTACCCTACGTTATGAGCGCGTTAATTACGACTTAGAAGAGTTGACTAAAAATCCAAGTCTAAACCGAGATCCTATCGACGTAGACGAGACTGAAAATGAACTGCTACTCGGTCTTGGCATGATGTATCAGCTCAACGAAATCAGTGAGCTTTATGCAAACGTTTCTGAATCTTATCGCCCTCAACGATTTGATGATTTGGCCAACCCCAATTCAGAACTCGCCAGCTCAAATGGCCCCGATGTTTCTAGTGCAATGAACTATGAATTTGGTTACCGCGCCATGCCTGTTGATGGTCTTGTACTTGACGTGAGCGCGTTTAGAATCGACTTTGACGACAAAATTGAAACTATTCAGGTAAATATCGCTGACATAGAGCGAGTGAACTCTGGCGACTCTCGCCATCAAGGCGTAGAGTTTAGCGTCGACTACGACCTTTTTGCGGGTCGTGCTGACGAAAGTTTTAGAATTTTTGCCAATGGCTCGTTGCTTGATGCCGAAATCGTCTCTTCCCTTAACGAGAGCCTGGTTGGAAATACCACCGCTTTTGCACCGGAGTATCTTTTACGCGCCGGGTTTATATACAACACGGAAAAGCTTGATGTCGCGCTTACTGCGACAATGGTAGACGAGCAATTTTGGCAAGACTCGAATGCGTCTAGAGGAACAGGCATCGATGAAATAGCCGCGCTAATTCCTTCCTATGAAGTTGTTGACCTGACCGCTGAATATCGTATCGATTCGCAATGGGCAGTATATGGAGGCATTAATAACCTTTTAGACGAGAACTATTATTCTCGCGTGAGAAATGATGGTATCGAACCTGCCCTCGAAAGAACCGTATTTGCAGGCGTACGCTTTCAAATGTAAATAGCAAAATTGTAAGCAAGCAGGGGCGATAACTTGGCCCTGCGGTGCGCGCTTATAACCAGCGTCTTTTCAGACCACCTCCACACTTCAACATGTAATAAAATCGCTCTTTACGACCATTTCTTTTTGTTTTACCTCGCCGTTAAATTCCCTCATATTCCCGCAAATAATTAATAGCCATTAGAACGCAGTTGCGGATTGCAGGGGCTTTAACGTTGGAAAACACATTGTCTACAGAGCCTAAAGTACGCATTTCAGCGCCGGTGATTGCCCTGGCAATGTATGCGATAGCGTCAGGCTATTTAATGAGCCTCATTCCACTTATGCTAACGCACTATGGCCTTGATACGTCGCTGGCCAGTTGGTTAGCAAGTAGCTTTTATGCAGGCCTTCTTCTCGGTGCGTTGGCCATTGAGCCTTTGGTTACCCGCTTGGGACACCGAAACGGATTTGTTTGGTGTTTAGGTACGCTCATCACTACTATTGCCATAATGCCTGCAATCCCTGACGCCAGCGTTTGGTTGCTTGCCCGGTTCGTTGCTGGCGTTGCCGTTGCAGGTGTATTCGTTGTTGTTGAGTCTTGGTTATTACATGGTAATGAAGCCGACCGCGCCAAGCGCGTGGGCCTTTATATGGGAGCGTTCTATGGTGGCAGCTCGTTAGGACAGCTTTGCCTTGGCTTTGTTGGCGTTCACGGTGTGATGCCTTTTGTCGCCATTTTTACTGCGCTACTTTTTGCTGTTGGTGTATTACTGCTTATAAAAAGCGATCAGCCCAGTAGCGCGGAAATCACACCACT
>NZ_JBHNYX010000087.1:0-4859 GCF_054960505.1 Alteromonas sp. G4i13
TTCTTTCTTCGAAACTAAGTTTTCGAATTTTCAGTCCGAAGCTGCGTTAACAACTTCAGCCTATATCAAACCACATCTCAATGTGACTTGGTGGAGCCAGGCGGGATCGAACCGCCGACCTCCTGCATGCCATGCAGGCGCTCTCCCAGCTGAGCTATGGCCCCATCATGGTACCAGTCATTTTGTGTGACTGTTCCGTGACAGCGGGGCGCATTCTAGGCATCCCCCCCTGTCATGTCAACGCTTTTTTTATGAATTTTCTCTGTTTGCTATAAAAGTAAGCGCTTTGTCGATTCTCTCGCCAATTTTCTCTTTTGAGATAAGATTCAACGTGATATCTAACGACGGTGAATTACCACCACCTGTCACAGCTACACGTAGCGGCATACCTACTTTCCCCATGCCCACTTCCAATTCTTCGGCTGTACTATTTATAGCAGCCTGAATATTTTCTGGGTTCCACTCTTCAATTGCCATTAATTTATCTTTAGCAAGCTCTAATGGGCCGCGAGCGACTGGGCGAAGGTGTTTTTTTGCTGCGTTCACATCAAAATCTTCATAGTCTTGATAAAAGTACGTAGAAATCTCAGCTAACTCTTTTAGCGTTTTTACTCTATCGGCCTGAATAGCAATTATAGATTCAAGCGCTGGGCCTGTCGTTAAATCAACATTCAACTCTTCAAAGTGCCATTTAGCGTGTGACGCAACTTCACTTGCTGGTAATGTCTTAATGTAGTGTTGATTCAACCAGATTAGCTTTTCTGTGTTAAATGCCGATGCAGATTGCCCAATGGCATCTAAGCTGAATTTCTCAATCATTTCATCAACTGAGAAAATTTCTTGATCGCCGTGAGACCACCCCAACCTAACAAGGTAATTAAGCACAGCTTGCGGTAGGAAACCATCATCGCGATATTGCATCACGCTTACAGCGCCATGACGCTTAGATAACTTCTTGCCGTCATCACCCAAAATCATAGAAACGTGAGCATATTCTGGAACAGGTGCACCAAGCGCTTCAAGAATATTGATTTGACGTGGCGTGTTATTAATATGGTCTTCACCACGAACTACGTGAGTAATACCCATATCCCAATCATCAACAACTACACAGAAGTTATATGTAGGGGTACCGTCAGAGCGCTGAATAATAAGATCGTCTAGCTCAGTATTGCTAATCTCGATTTTTCCACGCACGTGATCATTAATTACCACTTTGCCTTCTAGAGGGTTTTTGAAGCGGATAACAAAAGGCTGACCTTCTGGGTGATCCGTTCTGTCTCTCCACGTACCAGGGTAGCGAGGCTTCTCACCACGTTCTTTTTGCCCTTCACGAATCGCATCTAACTCTTCAGAGCTCATAAAGCATTTATACGCTTTACCTTCATCCAAAAGCTGCTGAATAAGTTCTTTATATCTATCGAACCGCTCAGTCTGATAGATTGGACCCGTATCCCACGTTAAACCTAACCATTGCATTCCGTCTAGAATGGCCTGCTTTGCTTCTTCAGTTGAACGCTCGATATCTGTATCTTCAATACGAAGAACAAACTCGCCGCCTTTGCTTTTAGCAAGAAGCCAAGAATAAAGCGCAGTTCGTGCGCCGCCAACGTGAAGATAGCCTGTTGGGCTGGGTGCAAATCGTGTAACAACCGACATGGTCACTCTCTATTGTTAATGTATTTCTAAAGTTGGGCGCATTCTACCAGTGTAAGCGCGACTTCAAAAGTAAGATAAGAATAGAAGGAAAAAGAAATCCCTTGAAGTAGTTTAGATGGTACGAAGAAAGTGAGCTATAAAGTGGACAGACACTTATTGTTGAAGCCCACTTTTTCAAAATTCATTTCTTACTGAAGTGGACACACACTCAAAAAAGTCCAACGATCAGAGAGTGACAGAACCGATAATAGCTTCAAAAAGTAAGTGGGTGTCCGAAAAGACCAGGTACTTTAAATAAAAAGATTCTGCACGCACTTTATCAGGTTTACGTGAGTGTCTGTCCTTTCTCCTTCTCTCCTTTGTTTTTTCGTTGCGTGTTTTTTAAGTGACTGTCCACTTGGTAATTCAATTGATATTTCAAGAATAAAGTAAGCGCCACTTTTATTTGGTTAGGTTTACTAGCGTTAAGCTACGAAAAAATAAGTGGGTGTCCACTTTGCCCTTGTTTGCCACTTCTTCTTTTAAAAAATGAATGTGTGTCCATTGTGCGAGGCCCCATTGTGCGAGGCCAATTTAATTATATGTTTGTGGTAAATAAGTGACTGTCCACTTCAATTCCAGCCAACCTCTATTTCAACTCTTAGTAAGAAGCGAGTGTCTGTCCACCCAAGCTCCAGCTTTTTCGTGTAAACCCACGCTGCAGTTTTTGTTTATCAATGAATTCAGAATGCGATTAAAAACGCTGTTCTTTTCATCAATTTAGTTAAGATGCAGCCAGAGTGTCTAAAATTCGGGCACACAGTCATTTTTCTTTAATTTTATTGTTGACACTAACGGAACCGACTCTATAATACCGCCCCACTTGCTTAGGCAAGCTTTAAAGAAATATGGACGCTTAGCTCAGTTGGGAGAGCATCGCCCTTACAAGGCGAGGGTCACTGGTTCAAGCCCAGTAGCGTCCACCACTTCTTCACCGTGGTTAAACAGTGAAATCAAAAAATATGGACGCTTAGCTCAGTTGGGAGAGCATCGCCCTTACAAGGCGAGGGTCACTGGTTCAAGCCCAGTAGCGTCCACCACTTCCTCACCGTGGTTAAACAGTGAAATCAAAAATACGGACGCTTAGCTCAGTTGGGAGAGCATCGCCCTTACAAGGCGAGGGTCACTGGTTCAAGCCCAGTAGCGTCCACCACTTCCTCACCGTGGTTAAATAGTGAAATCAAAAATACGGACGCTTAGCTCAGTTGGGAGAGCATCGCCCTTACAAGGCGAGGGTCACTGGTTCAAGCCCAGTAGCGTCCACCATCCCTCTCAATATATCTCAATCTTCAGAAACACAACAATCTAACTCTGTCTTAGTCGTTGTCACGTTAAAGCATTTTGGCTACTCCTACACCAAATCCAGCAATCATTATCAATAACCAGTACTGAAATTCAGCTACGAGCAGCTTCCATTATGCGATAGTCTCCATAAGAACTATACTTAAGGTGTACTTACCGTGATATGGTAAGAAAAATAAGGGTTCTCATGTTTCAGAGGCTACTAATTGATGAAACTACACTTAGCTAGAAATACTAAGTTGTTAATTGCTGAAGACCAGGTGCTGGCGAAAAGCCATATGCACTACGCACTTGAGCAGTTAGGTTTCAAGAACATGAACTATGTTGATAGGCCCTCTCATGCCCTTTCGGCACTGCAAGAACATGATTATGACGCCATTATCTGCTCTTATAATTTGCGCTCTGAACAAGGCGGTTATTTTTTACTTGAGCAACTAAACGAAACTCAATCACTACCCCTCACAAGCGCATTCATCTTCACCAGTGCAGATACCTCAGCAGAAGTCGTACACGCCATCATAGAGTTACAGCCGGATGAATTTATCGCTAAGCCCTTTTCGGTTAACGAGTTAGACAGGCGACTTTCCAGGGTTTTATCAAGGAAAAAAGCGCTAAAGAATATCTATTCATTCATGGATAAAAAGGACTACGAAAAAGCCCTGGCCGAGGTTGAGTTCTTTCTATTGCAGCCTGAGCAAGCCGAACACTTTCCGCTAGCGATGAAGATTAAAGGCGATTTGTTGATTATCACAGAAAGGTTTCAAGAAGCCGTAGCCTTCTTTGAATCGATAATTAACGTTCAAGATTTTAGTTGGGCAAAAATGGGGATCGCGAAGAGTCTGTTGGCACTCAATGAATTGGACGATGCCGAAAGAGAAGTTATCCAGTTAGCAATGCGACCTGACTCTGCGCTTGAGGCCTATGACTTACTCGCCAAACTGCAAATTAAGCAGTCAGCTTTTGACGAAGCGCTGGAGTGTACATCGCTGGCGTGCAATATCTCACCTCAAAACATTGCTAGACATAAGTTAGCGATAAATTTGGCGCGGATCACTCATGATTACGAAAGTCAGTTTAACAGCGCTAAAAAGGTGGTCCGCTACGCGAAAGACTCTATCCATGACAAGCCAGATATTTATTTAACTGCCGCAAGAGCGGGTGTTGATTTTGCTATGACATCTGAGCCCGAACACGTAAACAGCATAGTTAAACAAACTAATGAGTATTTGCGACAGTTGAAAAAGGCTCACCCGAAAGCAGCCTTAAACGATGAGCTGACGGTGATTGACGCGCGTCTTCATTATTTGAAAGACGACACAGTGAAAGCACAAATGCTGTTGTCAGATTTTCACACAGATCATGCCCAACACCACTCCACAGAAGCCTTGCTTGATAGAGCCAAAGCCCTTCATGAAGTAGGAATGAAGAAAGAGTCCCTTGCGATTTTAGACGCCATTTCCTCAAGGCAGGATGAGGAGAACGATGAATTAAACCTCATGGCCACCTATTTAAAACAAGAGAAAGAAGAAAAAGAAGCGATTACGCTAAGCCCTAAAATACTTAACAACACCGCCGTTGCACAGTATAAACGGGGTAATTTAGAGCAGTCTTACACAACATTTGCTCAAGCGTTCCGCGTCATGCCTAAAAATCCCTCTATTGCGCTTAACTACCTTCAAGCAATAGTAAGGGCCCGAAAAGCTAACGCGCCTATGCTTCCCGACACCCTTTCGGCCATCAAAAAATGTAGAGAAACACTCGAGTCGGCAGCTTTGTCAGAAGACCAGTATTCTCGCTACGAGAACGTGAAAAGCATTCTAAAGAGCGAATGATAACGTCAGTCATTCCCCTCGCCCTTC
>NZ_JBHNYX010000088.1:0-3677 GCF_054960505.1 Alteromonas sp. G4i13
AGACCTTATGGTCTCTTTTTCAATAATATCAAAGCGATAACGTCGTGAAATAACACGACGTTAGATGGAAAACTAGATAGCCCTTAAGCTTTCTAGCCTTCACATCCGAGCTGCGTGATTAACCGTGCTTTTCAGCAAGGTAAAGCCAGGTTTCAACCACGGTATCAGGGTTAAGTGATACCGAATCAATCCCTTCTTGTACCAGCCACGCGGCGAAGTCTTCGTGATCTGATGGACCTTGACCACAAATGCCTACGTATTTTCCACGCTTCTTCGCTGCCTGAATTGCCATTGACAACAGTGCTTTCACCGCTTCATCACGTTCATCAAACAAGTGCGCGATAAGACCACTGTCGCGATCTAGACCTAGGGTTAACTGCGTTAAGTCGTTAGACCCAATAGAGAAACCGTCGAAAATGTCTAGGAACTTATCAGCAAGCAAAGCGTTTGATGGCAGTTCACACATCATGATAACGCGAAGGCCATTTTCACCTTTCTTAAGTCCCTGCTCTTCAAGAAGCTCGATAACTTGACGACCTTCTTCTAATGTACGAACAAACGGGATCATGATCTCAACATTGGTCAAGCCCATTTTGTTGCGAACGCGCTTTATGGCTTCACATTCAAGGGCAAAACAATCGCGGAAATCTTCAGAGATGTAGCGGCTTGCACCACGGAAACCCAACATTGGGTTTTCTTCGTCTGGCTCGTATTGATAACCGCCCACTAAGTTAAAGTATTCGTTCGATTTGAAATCTGACATACGAACAATAACTTTCTCTGGCGAGAATGCAGCGCCAATGGTTGAAATACCTTCCACCAATTTCTCGATGTAGTATTCCGTAGGCGACTCGTAGCCTGCAATCATATCGCTAATTTCTTCTTTCAACTCTTCAGGCTGGCTGTCGAAATTAAGTAGTGCTTTAGGGTGCACACCAATCATGCGGTTGATAATAAACTCAAGACGCGCAAGACCAACACCTGCGTTTGGCAAGCGAGCAAAATCAAATGCGCGATCTGGGTTACCCACGTTCATCATCACTTTTAGCGGTAGGTCAGGCATTGCGTCAATGCGTGACGTCACTACGTCGAACTCGAGTTCGTCACCGTAGATAAAACCGGTGTCACCTTCAGCACAAGACACAGTAATTTTGTCGCCGTTCTTGATACTGTCAGTCGCGTTCCCACAACCAACCACCGCTGGAATGCCCAACTCACGCGCGATGATTGCCGCGTGACACGTACGGCCACCACGGTTGGTAACAATAGCAGAAGCCTTCTTCATGATGGGTTCCCAGTCAGGGTCTGTCATGTCAGTTACCAGAACATCACCCGCCTGGATTTTGTCCATCTCTTCAATTGAATCAAGCACTTTCGCTACACCAGCACCGATTTTGTGACCAATTGCACGGCCTTCAACAACGATGTTGCTTTGACCTTTTAGTTGGAAACGCTCAATGCTCTGTGAGTCTTCACGGCTGCGTACTGTTTCAGGGCGAGCCTGAACAATGTAAAGTTTGCCGTCTGCGCCATCTTTTGCCCACTCGATGTCCATAGGACGCTCGTAGTGCTGTTCAATGATCTGCGCCTGTTTAGCAAGCTCCATTACTTCGTCATCAGTCAACGAGAAGGTTTTGCTGTCAGCTGCATCAATATCGACAATAGACACTTGCTTACCGTGTGCTTCATCATCTGAGTACACCATTTTAGTAAGCTTACTACCAAGGTTACGACGAACGATAGCAGGCAGGCCTTTATCAAGTGTTGGTTTGTGAACATAGAATTCATCAGGGTTAACCGCCCCCTGCACCACCATTTCACCTAAACCAAATGAGCTGGTAATAAATACAACGTCTTCAAAGCCAGACTCTGTATCGATAGTAAACATAACGCCTGATGATGCAATATCACTACGCACCATGCGTTGTATGCCTGCAGATAGCGCCACGCCTTTGTGGTCGTATCCTTGGTGAACGCGATATGAAATAGCGCGGTCGTTAAATAGCGATGCGAACACGTGCTTAATTGCCACAAGCACGGCTTCATAGCCTTTAACGTTTAGGAAAGTCTCTTGTTGACCTGCGAAAGACGCATCAGGCATATCTTCAGCCGTGGCTGATGAACGCACTGCAAATGACGCTTCTTCACCTGCATCACCCTGTAATGTGACAAACGCAGTTTTGATTTCTTCTTCTAACTTTCCTTGGAAAGGTGTGTCGATGATCCACTGGCGGATATTCTTACCCGCTTCGGTCAGTGCGTTTACGTCATCTACGTCTAACGAGTCTAAGACTTCGTGGATGCGCGCTTCTAGGCCACTTTGCTCTAGAAACTCATTAAATGCCTCGGCGGTGGTAGCAAAACCTCCCGGCACCTGCACACCGGCGTTCGCCAGGTTTGAAATCATCTCGCCTAATGATGCATTTTTGCCGCCTACGCGACCCACATCATGCATGCCCAGTTCTTGATACCAAAGTACGTATTCTTGCACAGCCCAAGCCTCCAGCTTTTTTATGTGTAGGGTATGAGGTTAATTTCAGGTTTGTGCTTTTGTCACCTGAAACTCATCAAATTGTAGTCGATATGTGGTGAAAACCACTGTTAACGCTGTCCATTACGTTTGACAGCAAACCTATTGATATTTGCCATCATTCACAAGAACCGTGTAGCTTTTCGACGAAATCATCTTAGAATGGGGAAATTCAGAATGTAAACCCTTTATTACTTTTGTAATAAAATTACACCAATGTTAAGGATATGTTGTGCGCACAGCTTTTTATATTTCAGATGGTACAGCCATCACTGCAGAGGTCTTCGGCCACGCCCTGCTTTCCCTGTTTCCCGTTTCTTTCAATCACAACACCATTCCTTTCGTTGAGACTGAGGAACAAGCTCACAAAGTTTTACAGCAAATTTCTGAAAGTTTTCAAGACACCGGAGAAAGGCCGCTCGTTTTTTATACAATTGTGAATGTAGATATTCGCAAAATAATCTCGAAATCTGTGGGCATTAACTATAATTTTCTCGATCAATTCGTAGCGCCACTGGAAAAAGTATTGGGTGTTCCTTCAAAACCAGAAAAACATCGTACACACAGTATCCACGAAACCACCTACGATATTAGAATTGAGGCCGTAAACTACGCATTGGCTAATGACGATGGCTCTAATCTAAAAGATTACGATGAAGCAGACATCATTCTTACTGGTGTTTCACGCTCGGGTAAAACGCCAACAAGTCTTTACTTAGCCCTTCAATACGGAATAAAAGCAGCGAACTACCCTTTTACAGAAGAAGACATGGGAGACATGCTGAAACTGCCTCCTGCCCTAAGACGATTTAAAAACAAACTCTTCGGACTAACGATTGAAGCCGATAGACTACATCAGATACGTTCAGAGCGACGCGCAAACAGTAAATACGCATCGCTTCCACAATGTAGGATGGAGCTTCGTGAAGTTGAGAACCTGTATAGAAAGGAAAAAATTCCGTTTTTGAACAGCACTAAATATTCTATTGAAGAAATTTCGGCAAAGATTTTAGCCGAGACTGGACTGAAGCGCCGTAAGTATTAGTATCCTCAAAGCTTTGTTTAAATTTTAGCTTGATAGCTGTTTTTAGAGAAGCTCTCGCATCTAAATTGCTTACGCTAAAAACCGGATGCTCAACGCCTAACA
>NZ_JBHNYX010000089.1:0-3291 GCF_054960505.1 Alteromonas sp. G4i13
CTTTAAATGGCCGTCAGACACTGAATTACAACACATCAACCTGAGTGAGCAGCAGTTGCAGTGGCTGTTGTCGGGCTTTGATGTGATAGGCCATTCGCCATTGAACTACACCGCTTCCGGCTTATAACCGGTGATCATAAACAGCATTTATCGATCACGAAATAGTCTGAATAACATCAGGTAATCAGTACCTTAATCGGCGATAATAGTCTTATGAACGAAGAAGATTATCAACGCCGCATCGCTGAACTGGAGCAGCAGCTCCAGGAACTGAATAACCGGTATCAATACCTGGAAGAGCAGTTCCGTATCGCACAGCAAAAACAGTTTGGTAAAAGCACCGAGGGCCACCCTGGTCAGGGCGAACTGTTTAATGAGGCGGAAGAACTGGCTGCCGATGTTGAAACGCCAGAGCAGGAAGCCATCAGTTACACACGCAATAAACCTAAGCGCAAACCACTGCCTGAGGACTTGCCGCGTGAAGTCATCGTCCACGATATCCCTGATGAAGATAAAGTCTGTGGTTGCTGCGCTGGCACGCTGCACTGCATCGGTGAAGATAAGTCTGAGAAGCTTCAGTTCATTCCTGCTCAGGTGAAAGTGATTGAACATGTACGTCCGAAGTATGCGTGCCGTACCTGCGAAAAAGAGGGTATCAGCAATACGGTGAAACAAGCGCCGGTACCACATAGCGTTATCCCCAAAGGCTATGCAACGCCGAGCCTGTTGAGTCAGATAATCACCAGCAAATATCAGTATGGTCTGCCACTTTACCGGCAGGAAGCTATGTTCAAACAGCATGGCATCGAACTCAGCCGTAAAACCATGGCAGACTGGATAATCCGTTGTGCTGAGTTATTTAAGCCGCTTTATGACCAGCTTCATCAACATCTGCTAAAGCAACCCGTTATAGCGGCGGATGAAACCACGCTAAAAGTGGTCGAGTCTGAAAAAGCGAACAGCTATATGTGGTTGTATGCCAGTGGTGCTGATTCACCTAGCGGTAATATCCCCGATACAGCGACATCCAATATCGTGTTGTACGATTATCACAATAGTCGCGCTGGACAATGCGCAGTAGACTTCCTGCAAGGCTATAGCGGCTATCTACAAGTGGATGGCTATCAAGGTTACGAGCAAACGCAAGCGACACTTATTGGTTGCTGGGCCCATGCACGTCGTAAGTTTATGGAAGCAAAGAAAGGCGCGGGTAAAAAAGGCAGCGGCAAAGCAGACTGGGCACTCAATCACATCCAAAAACTCTATCGCATCGAAACTCAATTAAAAGATAAAACGGTGGAGGTGCGCTACCTTACCAGACAAGAAAAGAGCCTGCCGTTGCTCAACCAGCTCCATACATGGCTAGAGAAATCAGTACATCAAGTGCTACCGAAAACCAAATTAGGTGAAGCGATTCAATACTGCTTGAACCAATGGGAAAAGCTAGCGCGCTATACACTCGACGGATTATTAAATATCGATAACAATCGCGCTGAGCGCGCGATTAAACCGTTCGTGATAGGCAGAAAAAACTGGCTGTTCAGCCAGACCGCTACCGGCGCCAATGCCAGCGCCATCCTCTACAGCATCATCGAAACCGCAAAAGCCAACGACCTCAATGTGTTCGAGTATGTGATGTCTTGCCTTGATGAGTTCAGCAAGCCAGCGCCGAACATCGAGCAACTACTTCCATGGCACTTTGCGAAGCGCTAGGTGGGATTGCCAGACGCTTACTTATGATCGTATGCAGCCAGAGTTGGTTCGGCTGCTTAAAAATAAAGTGCCAAGGTACATTAGGTTGTAATCGGCACGTACATAACAAACCGCTGTAGACGCAAGCGGAGCTTGCTGGGACAAAAACACGTGGGCTGTCCTCGCTTCGCTCGGTATTATAGCCCACGTATTTTTGCCCCTAAGCGGGGTGTTAGCTTCCCAGAGGTTTTAAATTGAAACTTGTATTTTTTTTAAGTCTATGTCTTTTATTAGTCGGATGTTCAAGCACATCTGAACCAGTTTCTTTCAAAAATAGTCGAATCGGTGTTGACTACAAGCTAAATGAAACTTTAAAACTATGCCACACCCACCTTGGCAAGACAGTATTCCAAAACACTGAAGAAATTTACCCTATTACTGAAAATGTCAACGCCTTAGTCACAAAAGGCTATGTTGAAGGAATTAAAAACACTTTTAACACTCCCGTTCAAATAGACTCTAGTATTGATTGGAGCAATTATTTAAGTTACTCATCCTGGGACGCTAGTGCCAAATTGGTGCCACAGGGATTAAATAAGCTTAGAGAAATTCAAGCTAAGTATGACTTAGACTTTCTCCTTGTCGCGAGAGACTACGAAAACTTTTATAAAGGCGAGGCTTGCAGTGGCGCATGGTTCAAGACTCAAATGAGCGACGTCAGGAGTTTTGTCCCTATTTATGTAGCGCTAGTATTTGACGCTAATTCTGGAAAATATGTTGGTAGTACATTTATTACAAATGACCACCATAGCTCTGTTTATCAAAATTTTAACGACGTTTCGAAACTAGAACACAGTGAAGTCTTAAAACTTATTTATTATTCTGAAGATGCAGCAACTAAAGCAGCAAGTATGTTCTTCGAATAACAAGGAAGCTAACAAACGCATTAACACTCGCTACGCTCGCTAGGGACAAAAACACGTAGGCTCCCTTCGCTTCGCTCAGTATTATAGCCTACGTATTTTTGCCCGTTATGCGGGCCGTTATATTTTCGGAGTAAGTTCAAATTGAGATGGATTTTATTAAGTTTATTATTTTGCGGCGCTTCGAACGCATCAACTTGTATTGTTACTGAGGAACAGGCATTTCTTTGGAATGAAAAATATCAGCCACTTTTTACAGTTAATACTGAGTATTTTGATGGCAGTTATTCAGTAGAAATCTTATTACCCAACAAAATCGAAGATCGAGAATATAAAAATTCGGCACTATTCATCGACAGTCTCGAGGAACCATCACTGTTTATGCCTGCGGAAGCTCTCGAGCGTGATGAAGGAAAAGTAGTTTGGTATACCGTTGGAAATGAGCTCGTTCGAAAACACTTTTTTGTTTTTTCATACGGCGAAGGCTGTGGTATTTCGGTAACATTGCCGGTTGTTTTTAACTAAAATATAACACATATGAGCCTCCGGGCTGTCAATGAAAAAAGATAGCCCCTTGACCACTATTTCAAGATCAATACCGTTGCCTTTTTAGAACTCGTTTACTTCGTCTGTCATGGCTGATGTTAGGCAAATTGCCTACGTCAAACACATGTAG